>JAAZLH010000372.1 GCA_012799415.1 Candidatus Epulonipiscium sp.
ATGGCAAAAGAAAGTTTTGAGGATCAGCAAGTTGCAGACATTTTAAATCAGCATTATATTTCTATTAAAATAGATAGGGAAGAAAGGCCTGACATTGATCATATTTACATGACCGCCTGCCAAGCACTTACAGGGCAAGGAGGATGGCCACTTAGTATATTTATGACTCCAGAAAAGAAACCATTTTTTGCGGGGACCTATTTTCCCAAAAATGATCGAGGAGGTATGCAGGGATTCATTAGCTTGATAAAAGCTATCTATACTGCATGGGAAAAGGATCCCTTGCAGCTAGAGAAGGCTGGCCAGCAAATTGTTAATGCTATAGATGAACCACGGTTCAAAGAAAGTCTAGAAGATCAGTTAATTGAGAAGGCTTTTTTATTATATAAGAGGGAATTTGATCCTGTTTATGGTGGCTTTGGTAGGGCACCCAAGTTTCCAATTCCTCATCAATTATTTTTTTTACTGCGCTACTGGTATAAAACCAAAGATTCCTCAGCTCTTTATATGGTAGAAAAGACTTTAGATGGCTTATACCAAGGTGGAATTTATGATCATATCGGATATGGATTTTGCCGATACTCGATAGACGAAAGGTGGCTAATACCTCATTTTGAAAAAATGCTTTATGACAATGCGCTTTTAGCTATTGCTTATTTGGAAACCTATCAAGTTACAAAGAACAAGAGATATGCACAGATTTCAGAAGAAATATTTACCTATATCTTACGAGATATGACTTCCGCAGAAGGTGGATTTTATTGTGCAGAGGATGCAGATTCGGAAGGAGTAGAAGGGAAATTTTATAGTTGGACAACAGAAGAAATTAAAAAAGTATTAGGTGAAAAAACAAGAGGATTTCAAAATTATTTTAACATTACTCAAGAAGGGAATTTTGAAGGAGTAAACATTCCGAATTTGATTGGCACAGAAATCACTGAAGAACAACCAAAATGGATAAAAGAATGTATAGAAAAGTTATTTCAAGTGCGAAAGCAAAGAGTTCATCCTCATAAAGATGATAAGATACTGACTTCATGGAATGGATTGATGATTGCAGCACTAGCTGTGGGAGCGAGAATTTTAAAAAAAGAAGATTATGCTTTAAAAGCAAAAAAAGCAGTCCAGTTTATAGAACAGTACCTTACTAGAGAAGATGGGCGGCTTTTTGCACGGTATCGGGATGGAGAAATGGCCTTTCTTGCTTATGCAGAAGATTATACTTTTTTGGTTTGGGGACTGATCGAGCTTTATCAAACGACTTTTGAGCCTAAATATTTGCAAAGAGCTATTCAACTTAGTCAGGATTTATTACAACACTTTTGGGATGAGAAAGATGGAGGACTTTTTGTTTATGGTAAAGATAGTGAACAGCTGATTACTAAACCAAAAGATATTTATGATGGGGCTACACCTTCTGCCAATTCTGTAGCCGCCATGAATTTTCTTAGATTAGCCCATTTGACAGGAAGAGATGAATTTGAAGAAAAAGCAAAGCAGATTCTGGAGACTTTTGCTAGTGAAATAAATCAGTACCCTAAAGGTTATTCCTTTGCTCTTACAGCAGTTCTTTTTGCTGAATCTGCTATCAGAGACATTATTATTGTAGCTCCAGGGGATCAAGGATTTGAGGCAAAACAAATGATCAGTAGCGTACAAGAGAATTTTCATCCCTTCACACTATCAGTCGTATCAACCCAATATAATAATAAAGATATAAATGAAATTTTAAAGATTAAAGAGTATCAGATTATAGATAACAAACCAACAGCTTATGTGTGCCAAAATTTCAGCTGTCTTCCAGCTATAACAGAAATAAAAAAATTACAACAAATTATAGACCAATAAAAAGAACCTTGACAAGGTTCTTTTTATTGGTTAAAATAACTTTAGTAAATTAGTAATTTACTAATTTACTAAAGTTGAAGATAAGAGTTTTAGTAAAGGAGAATAGAGAATGAAAATACCAACTACGTTAAAACATAAACCTATTATCGTTGCAGAAGATTATGAGAATATTGATGGGAGAGAAGCCTATGAGTCAGATACAAAAGGTCTGTCTATTGGGTTGGCTCAATGGAATGACCGAGGGAAAGTAGATATCTCTGCCAAGGTTTGGAGACATACTGGTGGAAAGTGGTCTAGACAGTCCGAAGAACTACCTCTACATCGTGTGCTAGATCTGGCTCTTTTAATTTGCCGCACAAAACTTTATTTTGGTGATGCTTATCGTTTTAAAAAACTTTATGACCCTAATAATCCGCTGATTGAGAGAATGGGGCTTCAAGGAGATGCCATGACTGTATCTGTTTGTACAGAAAATGAGATGATTGATGAAGATATCCAAATGCTAGATCAATATTTAAAAGATAATGATGAACTATTAAGTGAACGATTACGTTCTTTATCAGCCACCTTGAAAAGGATGGGGTATTGAAAAGAGGGAAGAGGATAATGGAAAAGGGAAAAGATAGGAGAAAAGAGCTTATTAGGGCTTATAAGGAGCGAGAACTTCTTGGGGGCGTGTATCGTATTAAGAACATGGCTAATGGGAGATATTTGTTAAGTCATGCCATAGATTTACAAGGCTCAAAAAATCTTTTTGATTTTTCTGTTGCTACGGGATCGGCAATGCAACATAAATTAACAAAGGATTGGAAAGAATTTGGTGCTCAAGCTTTTACTTTTGAAGTATTAGAAGAATTGAAAAGCAAGCCGGATCAGACTCTTGAGGAATTTGCTCAGGATCTAGAATTACTAGAACAACTTTGGAGAGAAAAATTAGACCTTACTCTGGAATATTAACTTATGAAAAATACTTTTTTGTCCTCTTCTCTATCTATATAAAATAAATAGAAAAAGGTTGGATTATATAAAAAGAATAAGGTAATATAGAGATAAGAGTAATTTATTAAACTACTTTTGTAAAGAAAATAGGAAAGCAGATTTAGAAGTAATCTATTTAGAAAGTTATTTAATAGGAATTAAACTCAAGCAAAAAAGATAGAAAGGGTGCATATGCATGATGAGGAAAGTAAAAGAATATTTTATAGGGCGAGCTGGCAGAGATGGGGCAGGGGTCAATCTCTTTCGAACTTTTGGATATCATGAAATTCCTAAATTTGATCCTTTTTTAATGATGGACTTTTTTGACTCTACTAATCCAGAGGACTATATTAAAGGCTTTCCCTGGCATCCTCATCGTGGAATCGAAACGGTGACCTACTTGATCTATGGGGAAATTCAGCATGAGGATAGCATTGGAAATAAAGGAACCATTAGAGATGGAGATTGCCAGTGGATGACAGCAGGTTCAGGTATTATGCACCAAGAAATGCCACAAGCCTCTCCTAAGATGTTAGGGGTTCAACTGTGGGTGAACTTACCTAAGAAGGATAAAATGACAGTGCCTAAATATCGGGATATTTTAGAAAATATGATTCCTAAATATGAAGATGAAAAACAGATAGTAAGGGTATTGGCAGGAAGCTTTCAAGAATTGCAAGGTCCTATTAGTGGCCTTGATACGGAGCCAATTTTTTTAGATATTTCTTTGCAACCCAATGAAAAATTTGAATATTTCCTAAATGCAGATTTTAAAGCCTTCACGTTTTTAGTAGAAGGGCAGGCTGTTTTGGATGTACAAGAAGGCGATATCAGAATGGCGCCAATAGGGGCTCTTTATGAATCAGGTTCATCAATTCAAGTTTATACAAAGAATCAGCATGCTCGGTTTTTCCTTATTGCAGGTAAACCGCTAGAAGAGCCTATTGCATGGGGCGGCCCTATTGTTATGAATACGAAAGAAGAATTAGATTTGGCCTTTAAGGAACTGGATGAAGGCGTATTTATCAAGTAGTTTAGGAGGAAGACCATAAATTACATTAGATAAGCTCTTGGTGCATTTCTAGGCTGCAAAGACACTAGCTATAAAATAAACAACAAAGGGTACTATTCATTTTTTTGAAAATATTATATAATATTTTTAAGCAGATTTTGCTGATGTAAAATATAAATGTAATATAATAATCAGCATCTCTACATTCAAACAAGATGACTTGGGTTTATACTTTATACTGAGATGCTAAAAATGAAGGAGGCATTTTATGAGACTAGAGCATGTAGGCATTTGTGCCAAAGATACGACAGCATTAAAAGATTGGTATATAAAGGTGTTTGGTTTTAAGATTGTATATGATAATAAAAAATCTGTACCTACTTATTTTTTGCTAATGGAAGATGAGAGTATGATTGAAATTTATCCCATGGAGGAGGAAGACCCGTCCAAAACAAATAAACATCAAGGGATACGGCATCTAGCTTTTGGTACAGATACCATTGAAGCTGATTACCAAAATTTAATAGATCATGAAGTTGAGATCATTACACCTTTGGCAGAAGTCGGACCAGGGGTCAAAACTGCTTTTTTCAAAGATCCAGAGGGGAATATCATTCATTTTATTCAACGAGAAAGAAGTTTGTTAGAAAACCTTAAATAGATTATAAAGAACAGTCCATCTGTATACAGGAAGTAAAAGGTAGATTAATGCTAATCTACCTTTTATGATTTGGTAGGATGCATTTTTTACAATCGCAACGGGTGGGTGTATAGGGATAAGGAGAAGAAAGAACCATGAATCAGATTATATATAAAGAGGGTATAGATTTTAATGAAAATGATATTAAGGAACTTTATACAGATGCAGGTTGGAATGCATATTTAAAAGATAATGCTAGGTTAATAGAAGGAATTAAATCATCTTTATTTGTTATTACTGCATGGGATGAAGATGAGATGGTGGGATTAATTAGAGTTATAGGTGATGGTCTTACTATTATATATATACAAGATATTTTGGTAAAAAAGGCATATAAAAGGCGGGGAATAGGGTCTGAATTAGTAAGTGAAATCTTAGATAGATATAAAGATGTTAGACAAAAAGTTCTACTTACAGATGATTCAGAAGAAACAAGGGGATTTTATGAAGCCAATGGATTTTTTTCATGTGATAAAGGGAATGTCGTTGCATTTGCTAAGTTCGACTAGGGACAGATAATAAAAAAATTATAATAAGTAGAATCATCTAAGAAAATTATAGAAAAAGAGGGATATAATTATGGATATTTATCGGAGATTACAGGAATTAGGATTGGAATTACCAAAGGCAGCAAAACCATTGGCATCTTATGAGCCAGCTATTGTGTACCAAAACATAATTTTTACTTCAGGTCAATTACCTATGGTGAACCAAGAATTAAAATATCAAGGAAAATTGGGAAAAGATATTGAACTAGAGGAAGGAAAAGAAGCAGCAAGAATTTGTCTATTGAATGCTTTAGCAGCCATGCAGTTAGCTATAGGGGATCTTAATAAAATAGAAAAAATTATTAAAGTAACAGGGTTTGTTTCCTCTTCACCAGACTTTTTTAGTCAGGCAGCAGTAGTAGAGGGGGCATCTGCTTTATTACTAGATATTTTTCAAGAAAAGGGGAAACATGCAAGATCGGCAGTAGGAGTTGCGGTACTTCCTAATAATGCTTCTGTTGAAGTAGAAATTATAGCAAGTCTACAAATATAGAGCGTTTTTTAATTTACAAAAAAACGGAGAAGTGGTATGATAATAGAAGTCACTTTATTATGATAAAGTTTAGGATGATCTACTATTAGATCTAGCTAAAAATTATAGAAGATTAAGATTCACAGTTAAAAGATATTTTTGAGGAGGATTCACTTGAAAAGAACAATAGGTACAACAGCCCGAGGTATTAGAGCACCCATTATTAAAGAGGGAGATGATTTAGTTCATATTGTGGTTGAATCTGTTTTAGAAGCAGTAAAGGCAGAAAATATTTCTCTTCATGATCGAGATGTTATAGGTATTACTGAGTCCTTAGTGGCGCGAGCACAAGGAAATTATGCACCCATTACAGATATTGCAGAAGACATTAATCGAAAATTTAAAGGGGATATTGCTGTTATTTTCCCTATTCTAAGTAGAAATAGATTTGCTCTGATTTTAAAAGGATTAGCCATGAGCGGAAAAAAGATATACTTGTTTTTAAGTTATCCTTCTGACGAAGTTGGAAATCATTTAATGGATTTAGATAAGTTGGATGAATTAGGTATCAATACATATACAGACGTATTGAGTGAGGAGAAATATAGAGAATTATTTGGAGATCAAGTCATGCATCCGTTTACAGGAGTGGATTATGTAAAAATGTATAAAGATCTCGCAGTTCATGATAACATTGAAATTTATCTGGCTAATGATCCACGAGAAGCACTCAAATATACAAAAGAAATTTTAGTGGCTAATGTTCATGAGCGTTATAGAACAAAAAAAATGCTGCTAAATGCTGGTGCTACAACAGTCTATGGTTTAGATGAAATATTAAATGAATCTATAAATGGGCATGGGTTTAATCCAGACTATGGTCTACTTGGATCTAACATGGCAACAGATACAAGTATTAAATTATTCCCTAAAGACTGTACAGATCTTGTTAATGAAATTCAACATCGTATGAAAGAAAAAACAGGAAAAACCATTGAAGTTATGGTGTATGGAGATGGTGCTTTTAAAGATCCTATGGGGAAAATATGGGAGTTGGCTGATCCGGTAGTATCACCAGGGTTTACAGCTGGCTTAGGGGGTACACCTAACGAAATTAAGTTAAAATATATTGCAGATAATGAGCTTAGTAATCTTAAAGAAGATGAAATGATGGAAGCCATGAAGGCAAAAATCAAAGCGAAAGATCATTCACAGCAGAGTGAAGGTGAGCACTTAGGTACGACGCCAAGACAGATTACAGACCTATTAGGTAGTTTATGTGATTTGACTAGTGGTAGCGGTGATAAAGGAACCCCTATCGTACTTGTTCAAGGCTATTTTGATAATTATGCCACAGAATAACGCTCTCTAAAGAGCGTTATTTCTCTATGATGACAGCAGTAAAATGAAATTTACCAAAGGAGATAGACTTATGAAGAGAGAGAGTTTTGGTTCAAAATTTGGTGTGTTGGCAGCAGCAGCAGGGTCTGCCATAGGACTAGGAAATATATGGCGGTTTCCTTATATGGCAGGGAAAAATGGAGGAGCAGCTTTTATTTTTGTATATCTAATTGCGGTTATTGTTATTGGAACACCTCTTATGATTTCAGAACTTGCACTAGGGCGAAAAACAAAGACCAATTCCATGGGAGCTTATAAAAAAATAAGGCCAAAGAGTAAATGGAAGTATACAGGATTGTTAGCAGTCATTACATCTTTTATTATTCTTTCATTCTATTCCATTATTGCAGGATGGGTATTTACTTATTTGCAACAAAGTGTTGTAGGGAAGTTAATAAAAGTAGCACCAAACCAATTAGAAGGATATTTCACAACTTTATCAAGCAATACTTTTAGTTCTTTATTTTGGAGTGGAATTGTTGTTGGTGTTACAGCTTTTATTGTTATTGCAGGAATTCAAAATGGAATTGAGAAATATAGTAAATTACTAATGCCAATTTTATTTTTTACTTTGGTTGCTTTGATGATTCGTTCCTTAACATTAAAAGGAGCAGGAGAAGGGTTAGAGTTTTTATTTAAGCCCGATTTTTCACAGCTAACAGGCAAATCACTATTAGAAGCTTTGGCTCATGCATTCTATTCTTTGAGTCTAGGCATGGGGATTATTATTACTTATGGTAGTTATATTGATAAAAAAGAAAGCATCTTACCTTTATCTTTACAAGTTATTGCAGCGGATACGATAATGGCTTTAATGGCAGGTATCGTTATTTTTCCAGCAGTGTTCGCATATGGGTTTGAACCCCAATCGGGTCCTTCTTTGATTTTTATTACATTACCAGCGGTATTTCAAGCAATGCCTCTTGGGATGATTTTTGAAATCCTATTTTTTGTTCTTATTGGAATTGCAGCTATTACGTCTACGATTTCATTACTTGAAGTATCTGTCTCTTTTGTAACAGAGGAGTTTAAAATGAATCGTAAAAAAGCTACAATTATTTTAGCACTTGGTGCCTTTGCTTTGTCCATTCCAAGCACTTTATCTTTTGGTTTATGGCAAAATGTAAAAATCTTTGGTATGAGCATTTTTGATTTTATGGATTATATGGCATCCTATGTATTTTTAACACTTGGTGGCTTATTTACTTGTGTTTTTGTTGGTTGGATCTGGGGGACAGAAGAAGCTTTTTCAGAAGTAACAAGTGATGGGTTACATAAAGTGCCTGGTTATCAAGTTTATCGATTTATCATTAAATATATTGCTCCCATTGCTATCGGCCTAATTTTCTTATCTTCTACAGGGATTATTGATTGGGTTTTAGAAAGGTTATAGTAAAGCCTAATAAAAAGTTCTTCCAAATTATTTGGAAGAACTTTTTATTAGATATTTATGGAATTAGTTAATTTTTTCAATCAATGCCCTGAAGCTAGATTCAAAAGATTGATTGGCTTTGGCATTTCGTTTCTTAAACTTAGAGAAGGATTGTTGCTTGTGTTTTCTACGTAATTCTTGATTTAAATGCCTACGGTCTAGTAGCTGGTCAATATTTTCAGACGAGATGATAAGACCATTTTGATTAATGCATAGCCCTCCACGGGCTAGTACCATAGCAGCCAACCCATAGTCTTGGGTAATAACGATATCACCTTGTTCTATTTTGTTTGCAATATAAAAATCAGCACTATCCCGAGACTGATCCACTGTGATTACCGTAGCATAATCATCAGAAATTTCATGAGAATAGTTTTTAACAATGATTAAGTCAAGTTGGTATTCTTTTGAGATTTTGCTAGTTAAGGCAACCACAGGGCAGCCATCAGCATCAATTAATATTTTCATTTTATCACCTAGTTAATTATATCATACAAAATAATAAAAAAGTGGTATAATAATAAAGACAAATAGACCAAAGGAGAAGAAAAGAGATATGGAAAAGTGGAAATATGTAGTACCTATTAGTATTTTATTTGTTGCATTTTTTTTATATATACAAAGTAATTGGTTACAGGTTTCAAATTATACAGTCCAATCCACAAAGATACCAGGTTCTTTTACAGGATTTAAAATTCTCCAATTAACAGATTTACATAGCAAAGTTTTTGGGAAAAAGAATCATAAGCTTATTAGAAAAATTAACTCTATTCAGCCAGATATTATTGTTGCGACAGGTGATATGTTAAATTCTAAAAATGATAATGGCATGGTATTTGTAGAACTTGTTAAAAAATTAATTCAAGATTATCCTATTTATTATATTGTAGGAAATCATGAACAAATTAATCGGTTACAAGAAAGAAGAGCTCAATCTGATGAATACGATAAATATATCAATCAGTTAAAAAAGCTTGGAGTTATTATTTTAGATAATGAAAAAGCAGTTATTACAAAAGAAGAAGATCAGATTAATATATATGGATTAGAAATTCCTTTAATGTACTATAGCGAGATAGGGACCCCTATAGACGTGAAATTTAGTTACAAATATCTTGAAAGACACTTAGGGCCAGTAGAAAAGGAAATGTTTAATCTCTTATTGTCTCATACTCCTTTATACTTCCCTGATTATGTTGATTGGGGAGCTGATCTAGTATTTTCAGGCCATATGCATGGAGGCATTATTAGATTACCCTTCGTAGGTGGGGTTTTATCTCCTGAGAGAGATTATTTTCCTGAATATGATGCTGGCATATATAGGGTAGAGGATGCCACCATGGTTTTAGGAAGAGGCCTTGGTAATTTTACTATCAATCTTAGAGTTTTTAATCGACCCGAGTTGGTTGTAGTGACATTAAATCCGTAAAAATTTCAACAGGATTTGCTCTTTGTTCAGCAATGAGTTGTAGTTTTTTTGCTCGAGACATCTGTTTAATCTGATATTCACGCCGTTGGGCTGTTACTTTGTCATTAAATTTTTCAACATATACAAGCTGAACAGGGAGCCGGAAACGGGTGTATTTAGCACCTCTTCCGCTTTGATGGGCCTGTAATCTTTTTGGCAGATTATTAGTCCACCCTGTATATAGAGTATGATCAGCACATTCAAGGATATAAGTATAGCACATTTGTAATCACCACGCAGTTAGTATCTTTTGTTATGTTACATATATTTATTAGTAAAGACAAGTCATAAGTAGTTTTTCAGCCTCATCTACGCTGATGTCTTTAATCAAACTTATTTCATCAATTAAAAATCTCTGTGCTGTGGAGAGTATATCTTTTTCACTTAAGTTTAAAGGTTTTATTTTATCTAAATACGTTAAGTCATGAACAACTTCAGCTATTTCTTGTAAGGTCCCTGATTTTATCTTATCCAGGTTTATTTTTTGTCTTTGTTTTGATGTCAAGGATTCATCCAAAGTAGGGACTTTTTTATCAAATATAAGCAGAATATCTTCTAATGCAGAACTATTGTTAATTAAGCGTACGCTGGAATCAGACATTCGATCCAAAGAAATCATAATTTTCATATTGCCAGTCAGCATCTTGATAATGTAATAGACCTGGTTTTCACCTAGATAATTTCGTTCTTCGATGTCTTTAATAATGCCTGTACCCTGCATGGGATACACAATTTTATCACCAATTTCAAACAAATCACACACCTCCAAATAGTAATATTTATTTCTACTATTCAGTATAACATAAATTGATGATAATATCAAAACTTTATATTATCATGGTAATATGGGGATGTCAATATCAAAAAATATTATTATCAGAGATCTTCCTATTTTTTTATTTTTATGTCGTAAATGCATTATCTCATAACAATTGGTTATTTGATCAATGATAGAAAAAGGTATCTTTTTGGGCCATTTTAGGTTATATTAAAATAGTATCAAAAAAAGAGAGGAGATTCTTGTGATGAGTAGTATGACGGGGAAAGAACGTATGAAATCTTATGGGAAAAAGATAGGGATAGGTGTGTTGATGCTTATCTTTTTACTTTTATTCATTAGTTGTTTTTATACGGTCGATCAAACGGAATATGCAGTATTAAATACCTTTGGGGTTCCACAAAAAGAAATTATGAGTTCCGGATTAAAGTTTAAACTTCCTTATCCCATTCAATCTGTAGAAAAGCTTTCTAAAGAAACATTTTCATTAACTTTTGGATATGAAATAAGTGGGTACCAAGAAGTTTTTAATGAAAGAGAAACGAAAATGATTACAGGAGATGAAAATATTATACTTGCGGATCTAGAGGTGCAATGGAAAATAGTTGATCCTATCGCCTTTCTGTATCATACAAGTGATCCTATTAGTATTTTGTATAATGCCACTTCATCTTCGCTCAGGGGCGTAATTGGAAGTTCTACTGTTGATGATGCTTTAACAGATGGAAGGACAAAAATTATCAATGATATTAGGGAAAATTTAATTAGTTTGGTCCACATATATGACTTGGGAATTTCCATTATCAATGTTAACTTGCAAGATGTGGATTTACCAACAGAAGAGGTATCTACAGCGTTTAAGTCTGTCACAGATGCTAGGGAAGAACGAATGACGAAGATTAATAATGCCAACAAATACCGTAACGAAAAAATTAATCAAGTCCAGGGAGAAGAAGCTGCTATTTTAAGTAGAGCAGAAGGGGAGAAAATTGCTACCATTGAGAAAGCAAAAGGAGATGTGGCAAAGTTTAATGCACTTTATTCTGAATATGCTAATAGTAAAGAAATAACTAAACAAAGACTAGTTATAGAGACGCTAAAAGAAGTTCTTAAAGATGCAAAACTTTATATTATGGATGAATCCAATAATACAGTAAAATACTTACCTATAGACAATCTTATGAAGGAGGGGAAATAGGATGAAATATAAAGAAGATTCACCATTAGAAATAGTAAGAGAAGAACAATCACCTAAAAAAGTGAGAATAAGAAAAAGTACTTTATTTAGTGTCATCTTATTTGTCCTTATGATTTCATTCCTAAATAATATATTTATTTTAAAGCCAGATGAATACGGGGTTATCAAGCAATTTGGTAAAATTGTGAAGGTCATAGATAGTCCAGGATTACAAATTAAGGTACCTTTTATACAGGAAAAGATAATTTTACCTAAACATGTTTTGTTTTATGATGTACCTGCTACAGAGATCAATACATTGGATAAAAAAAGAATAGTTGTCGATTATTATACTTTGTGGAAGATCACTGATCCAGCTCAAATGTTGGAAACCCTTAAGACAACCTACGCCGCAGAATCAAGGCTAAGTGATATTATGTATTCAAATGTTCGTAATGAGTTAGGAAAGCTTGAATATGGGGAAATTATCAATCCATTAGATAATAATCGTGGCAATGTAGATTTAATTGTACAAGAAAGTGTCAATGAAATCTTGAGAGCCAATGAAAATGGAATTGAAATTGTAGATATTCAAATGAAACGAATTGATTTACCACCCAGCAATGAAGAATCAGTCTATAAAAGAATGATTTCAGAGAGGGAAAGTAAAGCTCAAGAATACTTATCACAAGGAGATGCCGAAGCAACAAAAATCATGGCCAATGCAGATAGAGAAGTACAGGAATTAATTGCAAAGGCTAAATCAAAGGCGGAACAAGTCATAGCAGAAGGTGAAAAAGAAGCGGCTAGAATTTATAATGAAGCTTATGGGCGAGATGCAGAATTTTTTAGGCTTTATACAACTTTAGAATCGTATAAAACTACCATTGATAATGAGACCGTTATTATTTTACCAATGAACTCACCATATTTTAAATACCTAATAGGAGAGTAATATAGCAAAAGGATGAGGATGTATGAATAATACGAAGCGAAGGTTTGCAAGTTTTATTATTACTATCACTGCTGTGTCGTCCCTTACTATGTTTATAATTTTTTATCTAGTTAATAAAAATAAATATTTTGAGTTTGTAAGTGAATATACAAAAAAAATGGTACACGCTTCTATGGCTGATGTGGACCGTAGAATTGAAAAAGACATTTATAGATTTATCGATCAAAATTTATTTAAATATGAGAATCAAAATCAAATAGCTAGATTTTTTAATACACAAGGAGATTCCATGAGTTTTTTGGGAGAAATTAATGTTCAATTATATGAGCTCCGGAAAACAAATCCTAGACTATCTGAACTTATTCTCTTTAGAACTTATGATCAAGCCATTATTTCCGATCGCCGAGGTAGATATTTAAGCAGTATAAACAAAGAGCTAGAAAAAAATAAGATCAATGATATCCTAAATATATTTGATTTATTTTTCTTTAACGAATACGGAAAAAATGTAAAGACTTTAGAAAGTAGTAATGAAACAGTGGCCTTCCTCTTCCCGTATCTAGCTAATACCCCAGAACAAGAAGTTCTGGGGTATATAATCTTATATGCAAACAAATCAAATTTATTTGATGTTGAGATGGTTATAGATAATCCCCAAGGGTCCTTTTTAGTAATGGATGAGCAGAAAAACATTATTTATAGTAAAGGAAATAATATTTTTTCAAATGAAATGATAGCTGAAGTTCTTAATCAAGCCCCATGGAATGAAGAGAGTTTTTTCAATCATATGATTAACAAAGTATCTTATTCTTTTACATATGAAAAATCTCAGACTACAGATTGGACTTTTGTATAC
>JAAZLH010000373.1 GCA_012799415.1 Candidatus Epulonipiscium sp.
ACTTCTTAAATAAACTGATAAAGTAAGCTTTTTAATATTGACAATCATTTTCATTAGTAATATAATATCAGTATAGTTTATATAATCTAATTGTATCATTTCATTGTACTACAATTTTTACTTAAGGGGGTACTTAAAATGACTTTATCTAATATTCGTCCTGGAGAAATGATCGAAATTTTGTCTATTCCTGATGAAAATGTTAGAGTGCAAGCTATACGTCTAGGCATTTATGAAGGCGCTCAAATTCAGTGTACTGAAAAAGTTTCTGCAGGTCCTATTATTTTAAAAAGGCGAATGCAAGAAATTGCTATTGGTCATGGACTGGCTGAACAGATTAAAGTAAAAATCATCGCTTAAAGGAGATTCTAGCATGAGTCATTGTCATTCAAATCCAGCAACTAGCTTCAACCCTAGTCATAAAAATAAAAAATCTATCGTACTTACGGGGAACCCTAATGTAGGGAAATCCGTTTTTTTTAATGCTTTTACAGGCCTCTATGTTGATGTTTCTAATTTTCCTGGCACCACTGTGGACATTAGTTACGGGCAATTTGGTGATTATGTTGTTATTGATACTCCTGGTGTATATGGAGTTTCTTCTTTTAATGATGAAGAAAGAGTGGCCCGTGATGTAATTTTAGAGGGAGATCTTATCGTTAATGTAGTCGATGCTGTCCATTTAGAGAGAGATCTTTTTTTAACTCAACAACTCATCGATACAGGGAAGCCTATGATTATTGCTCTTAATATGATGGATGATGTAAAACGAAACGGACTTTCTATTGATGTACCTAAATTATCTCGTTTGTTAGGTGTCCCTATTATTCCTACCATTGCACCTAAAAAAATAGGCTTTGAGGAATTAAAAAATTCTCTTGAAACAGCTCGTCCCGGACATGGGTTGGCTGATCTTGCCGAGCCACTGAAAGAACTAGCTCCCCAACTTCCTAACCCTTCTGAAGCGCTTTTAATCTTAGAAGACGATGAGCATGTAAAGGAAAGAAATCAGTTGGCTGACTTTCCTGGTTACCGAGAAAAAATTTATCAACTTCGTCGTGAAAGAGTAAATCAAATTGTAGAAGAAGTCGTGTCTGAGACACAGCAAGGCGCTTCTTTTAAGACAAAATTAAGTCGTTGGATGCTACGCCCAATAACAGGTTTCCCTATTCTATTTGTAACATTGGCACTTATGTATCTATTCCTAGGCTTTTTGGTTGCACAAACCATTGTTGATTTTACAGAAGGTGTTATTATGGAAGGGTATTATCAAGAATTTATCCTTCGTATTTTATCTCCTTTGTTCCAAGAAGGCTCTTTCTGGTTCAAGTTTTTTATCGGGGACTTTGGTCTGCTTACTATGGTACCAGTCTATATTTTAGGCCTTTTACTTCCTTTGGTTATTGGATTTTATCTTCTTTTATCTATTTTAGAAGATTCCGGTTACCTTCCAAGAATTGCTGCTCTTGTAGATAAAGGCATGATGAAAATTGGTCTAAATGGCCGTGCAATTATCCCTATGATCTTAGGTTTTGGTTGTGTTACCATGGCCACTATGACCACTCGAATTTTAGGTTCTAAACGAGAACGTTTTATCGCTACTATGCTACTTGGTCTAGCGATCCCCTGTTCTGCACAACTTGGTGTTATTACTGGTATGATGGCTGGTCTTGGTCTTGGATATTTTGTATTATATTTCATTATTATTTTTCTTGTCTTTGGAATTGTAGGTGTTTTGTTAAATCGATTTTTGCCTGGAAAATCAACTGATTTATTAATTGATATCCCACCTTTACGTATTCCTCAAGCGAAAAATGTTTTTGCTAAAATGTATGCAAAATCTGTTATGTTTTTAAAAGAAGCTACACCTTTATTTATTCTAGGTTCTGTGCTAATCACTTTAATGGAACATTTCCATATCCTAGATATTATTCAGCAAGCCGCTGCTCCTTTAACAGAGGTTTGGCTAAAATTACCCCGAGAATCTGCTACTGCATTTATTATGGGCATCATCCGTAGAGATTTTGGAGCTGCTGGACTCTTTGATCTAGCTAACCAAGGTTTATTAAACCCAGGACAAATTTTAGTTTCATTAGTAGTGATTACTTTATTTGTACCTTGTATTGCTGCTATTTTAATTATTTTTAAAGAACGTAGTTGGAAAGAATCTTTTGCTATTTGGGTTGGTAGTTTTATCATTGCATTTGCAGTTGGTGGTGTATTGGCCCAAGTTTTAATATAAAATCGAAGGTGATAGTATTATGAAATGTCCCACATGCCAAGCTGAAGTAGATCCAAATAAAGCTACTCGATGTTTTCGTTGTATGACAGTATTGCTTCCCCCCAAAAGCTGTAGTGAGTGCAAGGGGTGTTCTTTTCATGCAAAATGTGCATTAAAATTAGACTCCTCTCCTCCCGCTACCAATAAGTAGCCCACCCACTTTTTTAATAAGCTGCCCCTAATTGTTTAGTTAGGGGCAGCTTATTATTATGAACTAAGAAAACTTATCTTGTTTGCAAGGAGTTTCTCAATTTGCAACCTTATTTGCTCTGTAAGGGTATAATCTGAAATAATATAAATGCATCTCCTGCTTTAAGAGGTGGGGGTGTTGAAATCCTAAGCCATCGTAAAGGAATGGGATTAGGGCTTTTCCTTTAGATAAATTCTTGCTATAATGAAAGTATGATCATAAAATATACTATAGAACTAAAGATGGAGATGATATAAGATGAGCCTACAAAATTCTAAAATTGCAACCATCGAACAAACAACTTGGAATGGTGAACCTGCTATCAAGTTTTATGCAGGAGGTTATGAAGCTTTGCTATTACCTGGAATAGGAGCTAATCTAATTTCTTTAAAACATGTAGAAGATAACCTAGATATTTTGCGTACTCCTGAAGATCTCGCTACACTGAAAGCTCGACCTTCCGTATATGGAATTCCTGTTCTTTTTCCACCTAATCGTATTGCAGATGGAAAATTTACTATTGGAGAAATCACCTATCAATTTCCTATTAATTCAGGCCATAACAATCATAGCCATGGATTTTTGCATACCCGTCCCTGGACTGTTGCTCGTCTTGATGTGTTAGATAAAGATACTGTAGAGATAGAAATGATTTTTCATTGTAATTCTGAAACCGACTTTTTTAAATACCTTCCTCACGAATTTACTTTTAGTTTGACATACCGTTTATCACCAGAAGGGTTGACTCAAATAGCAAAAGTCACGAATCATAGTGATCGACCTATGCCTTTTGGACTAGGTTATCATACGGCCCTAAAAGTTCCTTTCCATCCAGATAGTATTGGGGATGATTATCGTCTTTGGCTATCTGTAGGGACTCGCTGGGAGTTAAATGAACGGATGTTACCTACAGGAGTACAATTACCTCTATCCGATAATGATATGAATTTTAGGGGTAATGGAAAGCGCCCCTTAGGGCCTGCTAGAGATCGTCATTATACGGCTCTCCCTTTATTAATCAGAGGTTCTTCCTTCCATGGAGCAAAATTAGAAGATCAATCTAAGAATATACGCCTTATTTATGAAGTAGGACCAGAATATAAGCATTGGATGATCTGGAATGGCTCTGGCAATGAAGGCTTTGTCTGCCCAGAACCTCAAACATGGGCCATCAATGCACCTAATATCCCTATGCCTACTGAACTTACAGGAGCAAAAACATTAGAACCTGGGGAAACTTGGGAAGAAACTTGTCGATTGTATATCCGATACTTAGATTAAAGGTATATAAAGTTTTCTAACCTCAACTTTTCTATAGTCATAAAATAAAACCTCCATTTTGTTGATTGCTTATTATATTGCATATCAAACAAAATGGAGGTTTTATTGTTTCTTAATTACTTATTATAGATTCGATAGATCAGTGTAGCTGCTTCTGCTCTTGTTGTTTTATCTAGTGGGTTAATTTTCCCTTCACTTCCTAAAATTAAACCATTGTTTACAACAGATGTAATAGCCTCTTCTGCATAAGAAGCAATCTGTCCTCGATCTTGGAATTGATCTAATACTTCCTTGTTTCTAGGTTCTTCTAATTTATTCTGCAGCTCCATTGCTCGTGCCACCATAACCATCATATCTTGTCTTGATATTTCGGCTTTAGGATTGAATAG
>JAAZLH010000004.1 GCA_012799415.1 Candidatus Epulonipiscium sp.
CTGTTGCCCCAGTTTCTTCACCTAAAGCCGTAAAAGGTAAAGATGAAAAAATCATCACAAAGGATAAAATCATGGACAAGATTTTTCTTTGTTTCTTCACAAATAAATCCTCCTTATGTAATAAATTTAGATTCACGTTCTATATTCAGTATACTTGTGCTTTATTTTTACGTAAAGAAACAGTTGAGGTATAGAGATACTCTTTATAAGATTGTCAGAAAAAGCGAAGATATAAGGAGAGAACCTTTTGTTTTGAAGAGAACCTTCTGTGACATTTAGCTGTTTTAGTGCCTTTTAACTCTTACATGAAACTTAACTTCAAACATTCGGAAGACATGATTCATAATTTATATAACTCAAAAATAAGTTTCCAAATTTTGATTATCTTAAAATATTATTGTAATATCATTTTTCATTTTAGAACAAAAAAAATGCCCCTAAAGGCATTTTTTATTCTATCTCTCTTGTTTCAGTTAAAAATTTCATAAGTTCAGCAATGGCTTGCTCTTCATCTTCACCTTCAGCACCAATAATAATTTTTTCTCCTTCTAACACGCCAAGTGACATCATTCCCATGATACTTTTGGCGTTAACTTTCTTTTCGTCTATGACTACATATACATGACTATTAAACTTACTTGCAACCTGAACAAATAAGGCAGCTGGCCGCGCTTCTAAACCGGTAGGAATTTTAACAATAATTTCTTTTTCTATCATGATAAACCTCCTCTTTCTTCTTTTAAGCGTTCTGCAATTTCATTTATTTTTCTTAAACGGTGATTAACACCGGATTTCCCTACAGGTGGATTTAAATAAGTACCCAGTTCTTTTAAGCTTGCATCTTGATGCTGAAGACGATACTGTGCAACTTCTTCCAATTGAGGGGGTAAATTATGAAGACCTAATACCTGATCAATATAAGTAATATCTTCTACTTGTCTAACAGCTGCTGAAACTGTCTTCTTTAGATTAGCTGTTTCGCAATTAACCATTCGGTTCACATTATTTCTCATTTCTTTAATAATTCTAATATTCTCTAAATCCATCAGTGCAATATGGGCTTCCATAATATTAAGTATCTCTACGATTTGCTCCCCTTCTTTTAAATAAACAATAAAATTTTTCTTCCTTGGAATGGTTTTTGCATCCATTCCAAAGCTATTAATTAATGCCTGTAATTGTTTGCTATGAGTTTGAGTTGTATTTACAAATTCTAGGTGATATGTTTTTTCTGGATCGCTGACTGATCCGCCTCCTAAAAAAGCACCTCGAATATAGGCTCGTTTACAACAAGTATGTTGTATTAACAAAGGATCGATACTTAATTGTTTTTTTAGTTTTTCTCCTTGTCTAGTTACTATGCCCGTAGCCAATAATACTTTTTTAGCTAAATCCGTATCAGTAACTTCTAAAATATAACTTCTATTCTTTTTTAATTGTGTATTTCTTCTAATTAGAACCTCTGTATTGATATTAAAAGCTTTTTTCAATAATGTAAAGCTTTTTCTAGCGACAGCTGCATTTTCTGTTTGAATTTTGATCGACACATTTCCTGACAAATCCAATATCTTCCCACACATGTTGATAATCCCTGCAATTTCTGCTATTTGACAATGTCGTGGTATTTCAATTTGCCTAGATAATTCTCTTTTTACATTTGATGAAAAAGACATATGCCCACCCCCTTTAAAGAGGTTATTTGTTATGCCTCTCTAAAATTTTTAAATCAAAGCTATAATCTGTTCCGCCAACGCATCTGAATCATGACGAACCAATTGTTTTTCTGGATAGACTTTACAAACTGGCGCTTCTATTAGTTGAATATTCGTGTTTTCAAAATCTTCTTTTTGATATCTTACGGGCTGTGCACCATCTTCCTGGTATTTTTGTAATATTTCTAAGGGAATCCTCTTGTTGTTTGCAATAATATATTGAATGATACCTGATATACCGTGATCTTCTAAAACATGTACATGATTTTTTAAATCATATCCTTCTGTCTCACCTGGCTGAGTCATAATATTTCCAATATAAATCTTCTTCCCCTTTGACTGTGTTAGCGCCTCTTTAACCCCATCTACTAACAGATTGGGGATAATACTAGTATATAGACTGCCTGGCCCTAAAACAACCATTTCCGCCTCTTCTATCGCTTGTAATACTTCCGGCAATGCTTTTGGATGGCTAGGCTCCACGTATACTTTTTGAATAGGCTTTCGATATTTCTTACTAGCTTGAACAATTTCCCATTCTCCACAAATAATAGTTCCATCAATCAGTTCTGCACAAAGCTGGATATCTTCATTTGTTACCGGTAGTACTGTACCTATGACAGCCAAAACTTGACTTGTGGATTGAACTGCTTCTTCAAAACTTCCACAAACTCCTGTCATAGCTGCTAAAAAGAGATTTCCAAAATTTTGACCCTTTAAAGAACCCTCTGAAAAACGATATTGAAATAATTTTTCCATAATTGGTTCTGTATTTGCTAGGGCCAATATGCAACTACGAATATCACCTGGAGGGAGAATTTTCATTTCTTCTCTTAGAATCCCTGAACTTCCTCCATTATCTGCTACGGTGACAACTGCTGTAATATTTGAGCTATGTTTTTTCAGCCCACGCAACATAGTTGAAAGTCCTGTTCCACCTCCAATCACAACAATTTTAGGGTTGTGTTTGTCCATGATTTATTTTCCTCTCTCGTAGCCTTTTCTATCTATATTAAATATATATATTATATATTATTATATCATAAATAAAAAATGTTTATGATCCTATTAGAATTTTATTCTTGTAAGAAAATAAAATTCTTTATGTTATTATATCACAATTTCTCGAAGGTGAAAATCTACAAATCTTCTCCTATCATACGAACTTCCGGCTCTAATTGAACCCCGAATTTTTCAAATACCTTATCTTGCACATAAAGAAGCAATGCTTTCACATCTTGGGCTGTTGCATCTCCTGTATTGATAATAAAACCACAATGTTTTTCAGATACTTGAGCTCCTCCTATACGATATCCCCGGAGGCCTGCATCCATAACCAATTTACCTGCGAAAAAACCTTCTGGTCTTTTGAAAGCACTCCCTGCACTTGGATATTCAAGAGGTTGCTTTGTTTTTCTTCGTTCTGTAAAATCCTGCATCTTTTCAATAATAGCCTTAGGATCTCCTTTTTTTAGTTTCATCTTAGCAGCAGTTACAATATAGGACTTTTCTTGAAGAATACTTCTACGATATCCAAATTCCATCTCTTCATTACTAAGAATCATCGCTCCCCCCTGCTCATTGATAAGATGAACAGCTTCTACTATATCCTTCATTTCTCCCCCATAAGCTCCTGCATTCATATATAAAGCTCCCCCTAGAGTACCTGGAATACCACTTGCAAATTCAAATCCTTCTAGCTCTGCAGCTAATATCTTTTTAGAAAGAGTAGATAATAAGATTCCTGATTCTGCCCAAACTGTCTCTCCTTCTATTGTAAAGTGACTTAAATTTTTATAGACCTGAATAATAACCCCTCGATACCCTTTATCAGAAACCAAAAGATTACTTCCATTTCCCATAATATAATAAGGAACCTGCAATTCCTTACATGTAGCCACAGCATGAATCAGCTGGTCTTGACTTTCAGGGATTATAAAAAGGTCAGCTGGTCCTCCTATTTTAAAAGACGTATGATTCTTCATAGGCTCTTTTACTAAAATACAATGACTATGTACCTTTTGCTGTAGTCTTTGAATAATCTCTTCTTGTTGCATATTTTCACTCCTCTCCGTTAAAGTCTTCTTCTATTCCACTTTTTAAAGTGGGAGTTAAAAACTCCTTATGAACTGAGTCTCAGTTTATACTATTTACTTTTTTAAAATAATTATATCATTATAATGGATAAAAAGCCAAAAAAATTATTCTTTATTCCTGTTTACTTCAATAAGGTTTGAAACTTTATTTACATATTGATTTATTATGTTGAAATATTTTTTCATTTCCAGTATAGTATAAATATAAGATAATCTAAACAATAATGAAAAGGAGGATTTCAAATGCCAAAAGTACTAACAGGTATAGATCAGATACATGACCATCTCCACCTTTTTGAAGGTAAGAGAATCGGCTTAATTACCAATCATACAGGTTTTAATAAGCAATTTGAAAGTACCATTGACATTCTTTATAAAAATACGAATTTAGTAGCTTTATATGCCCCTGAACATGGTATTCGCGGAGATATACAAGCAGGTGAAACCGTATCTACCTATATAGATAAAAAAACAAACTTACCCGTATATAGTCTATATGGAAAAAATAAAAAACCTTCTTATGAAATGTTAAAGGATATTGATCTGTTAGTATACGATATTCAGGATGTAGGAGTTCGCTTTTATACCTATATTTATACTTTAGCCTATGCTATGGAAAGCTGTGCCGAATACAACAAAGAAATCATCGTCCTAGATCGCCCTAATCCCCTCGATGGATTAGACGTAGAAGGCAACCTACTAAACCTTGAGTTTGCCTCTTTTGTTGGATTATACCCTATTCCACAGCGATATGGATTAACTGTAGGTGAAATTGCTCACTTGTTTAATAAGGAATTTCATATTGAATGCAATCTCCATATTATTCCTTTGAAAAACTGGAAAAGGCATATGTTTTACCATGATACTGGACTACCTTGGATTGCTCCTTCTCCTAACCTACCTAGCCTATCTTCTGCCATTGTCTACCCTGGTACTTGTATGCTTTCTGGAACCAATATATCAGAAGGTCGCGGCACTACTCAACCTTTTGAACTCGTTGGTGCCCCTTGGATTGATGAATATGCACTTAGTAAAAAAATGAATGAACTCTCCCTATCTGGAGTATATTTTCGTCCTGCTTATTTTATTCCTACCTTTTATAAATATAAGGACGAGATTTGTAAAGGAGTTCAAGTTCATATTACAAATCACAAAGAATTCCAACCAGTAAAAGTAGGTCTTTCTTTACTTTATACTATTATGGATTTGCATAAAGAAGAGTTTAAATTTCTTCCTCCGACTTCCGAAACAGTAAAGCATAAATTTGATTATTCTACGGGAGATTCTTATATAAGAGAGCAGGTGTATTCTTTAGAAGAAGTATGGGATCGGTATGAAAAAGAAAGTCAGCAATTTATAAAGCTTAAGACTAAATATCATCTCTATTAGTTTCTATATCTACAAAAAAAGTATATAATCCCTATTCTTAAAAACTAGACCAGTTAGGTCCTTTGAAAACAAAGGGATCTCTCTTAATTCATATGAAAGCACAAAACCTACTTTTTCAAGTAGATTAGGAAAGTTTGCCTTTACAAACAAGACGAGCTTTCCTAATTCACAAAAAGGCCCTCTTAGGTTAGAGTATATCTACCTCCAAGGGCCTTTTTTTATTATATTATAAAGTTACGCCTGTTTTAAAGATCGCCATTTCATGGAAACCATTTTTCTCATTATTTACATATTCACCACTAGCAACTCGAATAATATAATCAACAAATTGTTGCAGTACTTCTTCCATAGAATGATCTTCTAGAAGTTGTCCAGCGTTGAAATCCATCCAATGTCGCTTTTTATTATACAAAGGACTGTTTGTTGCTACTTTTAATGTAGGTACAAAACTACCAAAAGGAGTCCCGCGTCCTGTTGTAAATAAAACAATTTGACATCCTGAAGCACCAAGTGCAGTAGAAGAAACTAAGTCATTACCTGGAGCATTTAAAAGGTTAAGTCCATTTTTCTTAAGCTTTTCTCCATAAGCAAGGACATCAACCACTGTACCTAGCCCACCTTTTTGTGTGCATCCTAGTGATTTTTCTTCTAATGTAGTAATACCACCTTCTTTATTACCAGGAGAAGGATTTTCATAAATAGGTTGATTATGAGAAGTAAAATATGCCTTAAAATCGTTAATTAAAGATACGATAGAATTGAATACATCTTCATTTTCTGCTCGTTCCATTAAAATCGTTTCTGCCCCAAACATTTCAGGTACCTCAGTCAATACAGTTGTTCCACCTTGTCCAATCAGGAAATCTGAAAATGCACCTAGCAAGGGATTGGCTGTAATACCAGAAAATCCATCGGATCCACCACATTTAAGTCCTATTTTTAATTCTGATAAAGGAAGTTCTTCTCTCTTATCATCTTTCATTTCCTCATATAGTTCTTTTAGAAGGGCTACACCTGCTTCAATTTCATCTTCTACTTTTTGGGCTTCTAAGAACTTAATACGTTTCTCATCGTAGTCACCTAATACTTTTTTAAACTCTCCGAGAACATTATTTTCACATCCTAGGCCAAAAACCATAACTCCACCTGCATTAGGATGTGTAGCTATATTTTTTAAGATGGTTCTTGTATTTTCATGGTCATCGCCTAATTGAGAACAACCATAATTGTGCTTAAATACAGAAATAGAATCAATACCTTCCGGCTTCACTTCTTCTCTAAAAATTTCAATGATCCGATCTGCCATACCGTTAACACAGCCCACTGTAGGTACAATCCATAGTTCATTTCTCACTCCTACAGTTCCATTGGCTCTTTTATAACCTTGGAAAGTTAACTTATGATCTGTATGGGTAAACTCATTTAATTTTTGTGAAAACTTATATTCTTGAATCCCATCTAAATTGGTCTTCAAGTTATGGCTGTGTATATGCTCACCTTGGTTAATATCTTCTGTTGCATGACCAATAGGGAAACCATAGCGGATAATATTGCTACCTTTACTAATGGGCCCAATGGCTATTTTGTGACCTTGTTTAATATCAGATGCTAAAGTTACTGTTTCTCCATTGTCTAATGTGATTTTTGTTCCTGCTTCTAAATCCTTTAGAGCAATAATCACATTATCCATAGGAGTAATATGCATCCATTGTTTCATCTACATAACCTCCTTGATTGCCTTTTCCATTCCTTCTTTTTCAATAACTTGTAAATACTTTGTCGTTTGCTCTACTAATCCGGAAATTTGGGTTAAATCCATTTTCCAGTTGCTTTCATAGGCAAGAACTGTACGTACTACATTTTCTAAACTTGCTTCTGTGCCATCATAAAGATTCCAAGCTTCTTTATATAAATCTAAAATATCTGCATTGTCTTGTACAGGAATTTCTTCTCCATTACGATCCCCTTTATAAAAACGGATCATAGCAGCTAATGAAAATACAAGCTTTTTAGGTAGTTCCCCTTTTTGCTTATGATATTCCACTAAAGAAGGAAGTACTCTTGTTTCATATTTAGCCATAGAGTTTAGAGAAATGCTGAGTAAAAAATGTTTAATAAATGGATTACGGAAACGATCTAGTACATCCTTTGCAAAACTTTCTAATTCTTCTTTTGAAAGATCAAGCGTTGGTATAATTTCATCAAAAATGGCTTCTTCTAAGAATTTACCTACTACAGGATGTTCTACACTTTCACGAACTGTATCAATACCATATAAATAAGCAACAGGTACTAAAGATGTATGAGCACCATTTAAAATACGTACTTTTCTAGTACGGTAGGGAGTCATATCATCTACAAAAAGAACATTAAGTCCTGCCTCATTAGCTGGGAATTCTTTTTGAACCCAAGCCGGTGCTTCAATAACCCAAAGGTGGAACTGCTCTCCCTCTACCACCAATTGATCTTCATATCCTAATTCTGCATGAATTTCCGCAATTTTATCTTTAGGATAACCAGGAACAATGCGGTCTACTAATGTATTACAAAATTGATTAGCTTCTTCAACCCAAGCTGCAAACTCTGGCTCTAAACTCCAATGTTTTGCAAATCTTAAAATAACTGATTTTAATTCCTCTCCATTATTATCAATGAGCTCGCAAGGAATGATAATAAATCCTTTTTCTTTATCACCATTAAATGTTTTATATCTACGATATAATAAAGCTGTTAGTTTTCCAGGAAAACTATTTTGTGTCATGCCCTCTAATTTGTCATTTGTATCAAAAGCAATACCAGCTTCTGTAGTATTAGAAAAGATAAAACGCATATCAGGATTGTCTGCAAGAGCTAGGTATTCCTCGTATTGGGTATATGGATTAATTCCTCTTGAAATACTGTTGATCACTTTGTGTTCGCTAAGCACTTCTCCATTTTGAATACCATTCAAATATAAAGTATAAAGTCCATCTTGTGCATTAAGCATGTCCACAAGTCCACCTGCAAGAGGCTGTACAACAGCAGCACTTCCATTAAAATCTAGCTTTTGATTCATTTCATGTAAAATCCAATCTACAAAAGCCCGTAAAAAGTTTCCTTCCCCAAATTGAATCACTTTCTCTGGATGTGCTTGATAACCTGCATAGGTTTCTTTCGTTAACTTCATGACATATCCTCCTTCATTGATTTAATCATCTATGTTTTATTTACTTGGGTTACTCATTTTATTTGTATCTATTTTTCTATACTATCTTTATATTTACTATATTGAAAGATATTATTCAAATTCAATTTCTATTCAAGTTCCGGAATGTTCACGTGTGCATTTTTAATAACAAAAAATGGATTCTTTTATCACTTTCAGAATCTATATATTTATTATATCATCTTTCATTACAATAAGGCAAGTCGTTTTATAGAAATATCATTTTTTCTGCTTTCCACTGGTGCTAAAGATATAGTAAAAAAATAAAAAAAGGTATTGTAATAACACAAAATAGGGTTGATAAGAAAACTGATCTAGCTGCTAACTGAGGATCTCCGTGAAAATTTTTTGCATATACGGAAGCTGAAGCTTGTACAGGTGCTGCTGCTTGTATCATCATTACAGATTTAACAATAGGGGCAATAGGGATAAAATATAGAATGATGAAAAAGATCATGGGTAAAATAAGCATCTTCATAAAAGTAATGAATAATGCCCTTTTATGAGTGATAACTTCTTTTAAACTATTTCCATATAAGTTGGCACCTATCATCATAAGAGCAAGAGGGACTGCTATATTTCCTATGCCTTTAATAACTTTGGATAGAAGTGTCGGTAATTCTAAATTAAATAAAAGCAAAGTAAGTCCTATGGTAATCCCGATAATACCTGGATTAATCATCTTTTTTAAATTAGCTAATCGGATTTTTTCTCCTTTATAGAAGTTAATTCCTACAGTCCATATAAATAAATTTTGCACAGCAACAAAAACCGATGCATAAAGCATTCCTGTTTCTTGAAACAGGGCATAGCTTAATGGATATCCTAAAAAAGCTGCATTTCCAAACATTATACAGTATCTCAGGGTCCCTCTCTGGCATTGTTCTCCTGAAATTCTCTTACAGATCCAGGCACTGCTAATAAAGCCAAGGATAAGAAATCCGAAAGAAGCCAGCGCCATTTGAAGCATTAACTGTCCATATTCTGGATTGTATTCAATATTCATAGAATTGATCACTAGAAGAGGCATAGCTACATTAACAACGATTCTACTAATATCTTGAATCCCACTTTCTGTAATAAGTTTTCTTTTTCTAATAAAATAGCCTACAAAAATATATATAGTCAATGCTAAGATCTCTAACATAATAATCTTGAGATGCCCCATGGATAAGCACTTCCTTTTCATAGATGAAAGCTGTATCTTAAAGATACAGCTTTCATCTGTTTAGTTGATATAAATGCTCTTATTTGAATTGAAGTAAATCTTTAATTTGAACAGGCATTCCTGTTGCAATTGATTTATTTGCTGCTACCCCTGTTAGAATAGACATAGCCCCATCAACATGAGAAGCTGCACGCTCAAATGGATCTTCTGTAGGTTCTCCAAAAATATCATTTAATAAGATTGGGTCTCCTCCGCCGTGACCGCCAACACCTTCTTCTATCTCTACTTCATAGGCTTCTGCAAACATAGGGAATACAGTAATGCTCTTTTGTTTTACTGCACCTTCAAGAGCTTTATCTCCCCCTGCATTTACATATGTTTGCTCAACAACAGACACTTGTATTCTTCCTTTGCTACCATTAAAAACAACTCTAAAGCCTTCCCATGGTAAATATGCATTAAGTGAATAAGTTAGGATCGCATTGTTTTCATACTTTACCATTACGCCCATAGTATCTTCGATATTGATTCCATCACCAAATACACTTTGGTCTCTATAATATCCATCTTCTTTTTCTGCATCTAGGTACATCGCCTTTAAATTTTCATTGTCTTCTAAATGAAGGGCAAAAGGATCATTCTTTGCTGCTTCACTACCATGTGCTCGAGAATAAAATGAGGTAACTCCTCTTTTTTCTGCATTATCTCTGCCATAGAACATCAAATCACCCATAGCAAAAACAGTTTCAGGTTTTGTTCCTAGCCAGAAATTAACTAAGTCAAAATGATGAGTAGATTTATGAACTAACAAGCCGCCACTATTTCTTTTATCTCTATGCCAACGTCTAAAATAATCTGCACCATGTTGGGTATTAAGTAACCATTCAAAATGAACAGAGAATACTTCCCCAATAGTATCGTTCATAATTAATTCGCGGATTTTTGTATTATGTGGTGCATAACGATAGTTAAATGTAACCCTTACAGACTTTCCTGTTCGTTCAATGGCATCTAAAATCGCTTGAGCTTTTTTCTCATCTGTGGTCATAGGCTTTTCTGTAATAACATCACAACCTAATTCCATAGCACGAATAATATAATGATCATGAGTACGGTCTACAGTCGTTACGATTACATAATCAGGTTTCATCTCTTGAATCATTTTATCAAATTCATTACTCTTATACGTAGGAACAGGATCCATACCATGTACATCTTGAAGTGTCTTGTTGGCAAAATCCATTCTGGTTTGGTTTATATCACAAAAAGCAACCAATTCAGAAGTTTCTTTATAGTCTTTTACAATTGCCTCATAAAAAAATCTTGCTCTACCCCCAACACCTACTTGAACATATCTTTTTTTGTTAGCCATATAATATCCCTCTCTCTTCTTTTATACTTTATTATATAAATAAACAACTTTTAAACTTCATAACTCTATAAGTAGCTATATTTACTCAAAATTTGACTACTTAAGCAGAGAACTGAGTTTTGTTGTTCAACAACCTACAAGTGAATTAGTAGTTGTAACAGTTCTTTTTTGACTGTCATTTTGCCAAAAAAGAACTGACTTAAAGCTAAATACATCTAAAATAGAAAAGCTATATAATCGTTTATTGAAAACTAAATTTTACAATTAGATATCTATATCCCTTATTCTTCAAAATGACAGTTTGTAAATTCAACCTCTGACTCTGCAATGTTAAAGGCTTTTCCATCTTGTCCATGAATATCTACACGATCAAAGAAAATTCCTTTTCCATGAGTACAGAAAAATCCTTGTTTCTGCATAGGTTCTATATTACTCATCATTGCTGGATATTCTGCTATTCCATTTGGGTCCATATAAATACTTACATTTTGGAATCCAATGTCTTCAATCGGCATCTCTGGTAATCCATAAATAAAACCAGCAGCACATTGTACATCTAAAGCTGTAATATTGCTAAAATAAATCCTTCTAAAACTAGGCGTTGCTTCTGTTACTGGGTAGGGGTTTTTGTCCCAAACATATTTATCTCGTCCACCTTTCCCCCAATAATAATATAGGTTTAAAACAAATGGACAAAATACTTTTTTCATAATGACATTCGTTACACGGATATCTTCTACAACTCCACCTCTACCTCTTCTTGTTTTGAGCCGAATACCTCGATCTGTCCCCTCAAATACGCAGTTACTGATGGTAACATTTCGAACGCTACCGCTCATCTCACTTCCAATAACGACTCCCCCGTGACCATGGACCATGGTACAGTTGGTAATTACAATATTTTCGCAAGGCATTTTAATTGGACAATCTTCTGTTCCAGCCTTAATAGCAATACAGTCATCGCCTACATCAATATGGCAGTTTGAAATACGGACATTTTTACAAGATTCAGGATTTACTCCATCTGTATTAGGGGAATCTGCTGGATTTTTAATCCTTATTTTATCTACTGTAATATTTTGAGAAAAAATAGGATGGACTGTCCAACTTGGAGAATCAATAAATTGTACACCCTCGATTAGGATATCTTCACAATGTTCAAAACTAATCATACGAGGACGAATATAGTCTAGTGTTTTTTCTTTA
The DNA here is from genome assembly GCA_012799415.1 of Candidatus Epulonipiscium sp. Lineage (GTDB taxonomy): Bacteria > Bacillota > Clostridia > Lachnospirales > JAAYNZ01 > JAAZLH01. Next base: position 12,149 of record JAAZLH010000004.1, read on the forward strand.
CAACCCTTCCACCAGAAATCTCCTTGACCATCAAAAATCCCTCTACCTACAACAGCTACATTTTTAAGATTTTTCCCAAATATTTGGGGTGAATATGCCTTACAGTCTTCCCCTTCCCAAAAAGTATCAAGTACTGGATATTCTTTTGGATCTTGGGTAAAAGTTACTTTGGCACCTGCATCCAAGTGTAAAGTCATATTGCTTGTTAAGTGAATTGGTCCTGTTAAAAACTCACCTGAGGGAACATATACAGTTCCTCCTCCTTGTTTCTTACATTCAGCAATGGCAGCAGCAAAAGCATCTGTACATAGAGTTGTACCATCTGCAATGGCCCCAAATTCTTTAATAGAGATCCAGTTTTTTCCGTTCATCTTATCCTTCCTTTCGTAAATTTATCTTTCCCATTCATCAGGAGCTAGCATTTCCTATGAACTGAGCCTTCGTTTATATTCAGAAGTAAAAATCAAATTTTTCATTTCTATCTTACTGCCCTTATTATAAGAAATTTCTCTGTCTAATTCTTCATGTTTCTTGCCTATTTTTAAGAAAACCATGCATATTTTGCTTTATTTCTTCAGAATAGTTTGTTATACTCTATATAGGTGATGCTATGAAACTAATCAATTGTGATTATTCTAATCAAAATGATTCTTTTGCCCTTTCTACAAGACATGTAGCAGGCTATTCAACTATGCCTTCTTCCCACTTTCATGATACGTATGAACTTTATTATCTGGTTTCAGGAAAACGATATTATTTTATCGAAGACCGAACCTTTGAAATCAATCCAGGAGATATTGTTTTAATCAAATCTTATGATCTTCACAAAACGACAGATGCTGGACGACCTGATCATGAAAGATTATTGTTCAATTTCACAAAAAACTTTTTTCCAGTTTCCGGCCTTATGGATGAAGTGTTTGCGCATCTATTTGATCAACGTCATGGTGTTTTCACATTTTCTCCTACTGGCCAACAATATTTAGAAGAACTATTTTCTAAAATGATTTTGGAAGTTAAAAATCAATCGATTGGATTTGAAGCAGCTTTGCAGGCTCTACTCACCCAGGCCTTAATTTATATGGCTCGCCATTCTGAATATGGGGCTCCTGGAATACCTAAAACTCATCCAAGTCCTATGCATGAAAAAATATTGGACATTGTACAATATATTAATGCCCGATATATGGATCCCTTAACACTTGATTTCATTTCAGATTATTTTTATATTAGCCCCTACTACTTCAGCCGTTCCTTCAAACAATCTACGGGGTTTACTTTTATTGAGTATCTTAATAGTGTTCGTATTCGTGAAGCCCAGCGGCTCCTTCGTGATACAAATCGGCAAGTGATTCAAATAGCTGATGCTGTAGGCTTTAATAATCTATCTCACTTTGGCAGAGTATTTAAATCTATTACAAAGTTTACACCTTTACAATATCGACAAATATATAAGCAAACTCAAAAATAAGTTTAAAAAAGTTTAGATCAAGATCCCTCTAAACTTTTTTAAACTTACTTAATTTACAATATAAATTTCAATTACTTACTTAGAGCTTTTTGTCCTCAAAAATATACTGATAGATTTGCTCTTTTGTTGCCTCTCTATCATAATCTAGATAATAAATTCCATTTTTCCTAATCCCTTTATAATATCCATCTTGCGGGAATCGTTCTTCTTCTAATGTCCTAATATTAGATGTCAATACATTTTTCCCTAAGCCTAACATCTCATGAATCGATAAGTTTGTTTCAAGTAAAGGAAATATTTCATTAGCAATCTTAGGGATCGATAATGGATTTATATTCAACATTTTAAGAAATAATTGACTCAATACATTTCGCTGGCGTTCCGTACGCTCAAAATCACCATTTCCTATACTTCTTATGCGACAATAAGATAAAGCTTGGGCCCCATCTAATACTTGTACACCACTACTTACAATACTTTTCTCTAAGCTACGATCACTGTACATTACCCCTCTGTTGATATAGGAAATTTCTTCTTGTTGTACATCAATCTCTACACCACCTAGTAAATCAATAATTTGAGGTAGTGTTTCAAAATTTACTTTGACATAGTCTTTTATATTCAATCCGAAATTTTTGTTAATAGTCTTAAGGGCCAATTCTCCTTTTCCGTAAGCAAAAGCATGATTTAATTTATCCCATCCATATCCTTCTATATCAACATAGGAATCTCTCATTAAAGAGGTTACCTTACATTTATTATGAACTGTATCTATTGTAATAAATAGAATAGCATCGGAACGGGCAGGTTCATTCCCCATCTGATCTACACCAAATAAAGCAATGTTTATAATCTCTTTTTTTGTTTCTACCTCTTTTTCTTCTACCTTGGCTTGTAATTCCTCATCAATATGAAGAGAAATTGGATCCTCTGGTATATCCACAATTTGAATTTTACTAAAGGTAAAAAAATAAAAATATACATAAATACCTAGGCCTATGATGAGGATTGCACTAATAACTCCTAACAGTATGCTAACGACTTTTTTCATTGTTACCTTCCTTTTTCTATTACTTTCTTCGTAAAAAATCCCATATACTCTTTGATAACGTTATTTTTTCGCTATTTGAAACAACTTCCTTGTTCATTATAAGTAGTTCTCCATTGAATAGCAACCTCTCTCCTAGACATGGTTGAATTTTATTAATTACTGACACTGCTTTAGATAATGTAGGGGGCCTTTCTTTACTATTATGAGCATCCGATCC
>JAAZLH010000374.1 GCA_012799415.1 Candidatus Epulonipiscium sp.
CTTATTTTCTCTTTCTATTTTGTGATATTTCGATTTTCACTTTTCTTCGACCTATCTTTTTACCCTGGCAATGCTTTAAAATAGACTTGGCTGCTGGCTCCGTTGCATCTACAAAAGTAAACTTCTCTAAAATATCAATTTCTCCAATATCTTCTCGATTCACTTTAGCAGTTGAATTAAAGAATTGTAGTAATTCCTTTGCTGTAAGGCGATCCATACGTCCAACAGTTAAGAATAATCGTACATAACTAGAAGAAGAACCGATATCATTTTGAGTATACTCAAAACTTACATCTTTACGATATAGCATTTCCATCAAAGCTGCTGAAACATCTACCAAATCTAGTTCTTTTGCCATATTTTCTACAAAAGGAATAAATCTTTGATAACTATTACTTGACAAGGTTTTTTCAATGTCAGGTAACATTTTCTTATGTTTAGCTTCGAAAATTTCTTCCAATGTAGGAATTTCTTTTCTCTCAATTCTACTTTTAGTCACTTTTTCTGTTTGTTTTAATACCATATATTCTCTTGAAGTAACCAAAGTATAGGCTTTTCCTTTTTTGTTCGCTCGACCTGTACGCCCAATACGATGTACATAAGATTCTACATCTTGAGGAAGATCATAGTTAATTACATGAGAAACATCATCTACGTCAATTCCACGGGCCGCTACATCTGTTGCAACCAAAATTTCCAAAGTACCTTCCTTAAACTTACGAAGAGTATTCAGCCTTTGACTTTGATTCATATCCCCATGCATACCTTCTACATTATAGCCACGCTCTTGCATGCCTTCTACCACTTCGTCTACGCCTCTTTTTGTTTTACAGAAAATCATGGCTGTAGTAGGTTCTTCTACATCTAAAATACGGCATAAAGTTTCAAAACGTGTACCAGGACGTACTTCATAATAGTATTGTGAAACTGTATCAACGGTCATCTTATCTTGTACTACCGTAATATGCTTGGTTTCAGCCTTCATATATCGCTTTGCTAATCGTTTGATTTGTGCAGGCATAGTAGCTGAAAAAAGTAGTGTTTGACGATCTTCACTACATCCTTTAATAATGGTTTCAATATCTTCAATAAAGCCCATATTTAACATTTCATCAGCTTCATCTAGGACAAGGAATCTCACATTTGCTAAACGGATCACTTTTCTTTTCATAAGGTCTAGAACCCTACCTGGTGTTCCCACTACAATATCCGTATCTTTTTTGAGTGCTTTGATTTGATTGATGATGGGTTGACCACCATAGACGGGAACAACTCTGGTTTCTGTATATTTTGCAATTCGCTGTAACTCTTCATTTACCTGAATAGCTAATTCCCTTGTAGGAGCTAAAATCAAGCAACTAATCATACCCTTTGAACGTCTCTCAGCTTGACCCAATTGATTTAAAATAGGTGCACCAAAAGCAAGGGTTTTTCCTGTACCTGTTTGGGCTTGCCCAATCATATCATATCCTTTAAGTGCAACTGGAATTACTTCCGCTTGAATAGGTGACGGGGTATCAAATCCCATATCCTCGATGGCCCTTAGTATATTCCGCTCTAGGCCTAATTCATTAAATTTTATATTTGACATACTTATTTTTTCTTCCTTTCAATTCCTTTATCTTTTAATAGTTTCTTCCTTTATGGACAACTCTATTCGTTACAAAATAAAAAACCCTATAAGAATGTCCTATAGGGCTAATTATAAAGTAATACTATCTTCTAAAACCTCTATTGTTATTATGCTGTTGCTTTCTAGCTTTTCTACATTCTGGACATCTTTGAGGTTCGTTTTCAAAACCCTTTTCTTTGTAGAATTCTTGTTCACCTTCTGTAAAAACAAATTCCTTTTCACAGTCTTTACACGCTAACGTTTTATCTGCCATCCCAACATTCCTCCTTATTTGTCGCTAGATTTAAAGCTGACGCCCATTGTTCCCCTAGCCACAAAAAGGAATTGTTGTTCATCATATTAAATCCACTATCACTCAGTATAGCATTCTTTTATCTGCTATGCAAGATAAACTTATTTGTTATAAGTTTTTTAAAAATTGTAGAGCCATATCTGCAAATTCCGGTAAACCTTCATGCCCAAAATCATAATAAATAGCTGCTTCCTTTTTAGACTGAATTTTATTATAAACAGCAAATTGAGTTGAAGGAGGACATATATTATCTAATAGTGTAATAGCCATAAGAACCTCTCCTTTGATTCTTTTCGCTAAATGCTGAATATCAATATACCCTAAAGTTGTAAAAATCTCATCTTCTCTTTCATGACGTGGATCATACCGACGAAAATAAGCTCTTAGCTCCTCATATGCATTTTGATCCAAGTCCATATCCCAAACACGTTTATAATCAGATAAAAAAGGATACATAGGCACTAATTTTTTAATTCTTGGCTCCAAAGCAGCACAAGCCAAAGTAAGTCCACCCCCCTGGGACCCTCCCATAGCTGCAACTCTGTCTGGGTCAACTTCTTCAAATTCCATAACTATTTTAGCCAATTGAGCCGTATCCAAAAATATTTGTCTAAACAATAATTTTTCAGGTGAATCCATCAATCCCCGAACAATATGCCCTCTAAAGGTAGTACCGCGAACACCACCAAGATCTTCCGAATACCCACCTTGTCCTCTACAATCCATAGCTACAACAGTGTATCCCATCGCTACATAAGGTAATTTATCAAACCAATCCCCTGCACCACCTGAATAACCATGAAACTGTAAAATAGCAGGGTGAGGTCCCTTAGCATACTTAGGCTTCAAATACTTAGCATGAATTCTAGCCCCACCTACACCAGTAAAATAAAGATGATTACATTCTGCAAAATCAACTTGAAAATCACTCTTTTCAATAACAACCTGAGGATCAACCTGCTCCATTTCCGCTAAAGCCTTATCCCAGTATTGATCCATATCTACTGGTATTGGATTGGTTCCTTGATATACTCTTAGTTTCTCTAAAGGCATGTCTACTACTGGCATTATAGTACCCCCTGTTATCTATGTATGTATGTATTATTGATTGATGAAACTTTGTCATCCTATTATATCACATTTCTTAACTCTAAATAGCATTTATTCCCCTGGCTTATAATTCAATTTTTAACTCCCATCGAAACATTAGCTTTCATGTTTTTATGCACAATAAACTTTTGGATTCAAAATAAGCAAGTAATAGAAGATACTATTCCCTCTCTAGTAAAAGCGTCCTTAAAGCCAAAAGGTACTCCATTTGTATCAAATAAAGCAGCTCCATTTGCTGCATCCATACGTTTATAACGTATTTCTATATGAAGAGGCTCTGAAAAACAGTAGCATTCCATTTCATCAATCCGTTCACAAGCTATTTTTACTCTCTCATAAATTTCATCACATACAGCCTCAGGATGTTTGGAAATTGCAGAATTCCACGATAAACTATCCTTTGTAATAACCGTTTCTATCCAAGGAAAAGATTTTCTTGCCTGTATAATTGCCTTATCATCAGAAGATACAAAAATAACTGGAACATGATAGAGCCCTGCAAAAGATGCATCAACCTCCATTTCCCCCACTTCTTGCCCATTTACTTTATAGTATTGGAAAGCTACTGAACTATAAGTATGGGCCAATACAGATTCTCTTGTATTTTCTCTAGCATGATAACCAATAAATAATACACCACCAAAGGTCTCATCTATTCTAGGAAATCGACCTTTATGTCCGCTGCCTAAGGCAATTTTACAGCGTTTATCTAGTAAAGTATAGTCTAGGTTAACTCCTGTAGAATGATTATCCCATACAATAACTTCTTCCGCACCCATTTCAAATAAAGCCTTTGCTGCTGCATTTGCTTCTAAAGTTGCCTGACGTTTAGCAAATTTATAATTTTCCCCATCCCCAAGATTCTGCCCTGGCACTCCTACAGCACAAGCAACTCCTTCACAATCTACACCAATATAAAATTTCTTTTTATTTAGTAGCATCTAGCTCTCCTCCCTTTCATTGTGTTTTACGATAATCTGTAGGTGAAATCCCTACAATCTTCTTAAAGGTTCTACAAAAATGAGCCGTATCATAAAAACCTACATCATACCCAATTTGAGTAATTGTTTTATTCGTTACCTCCATCAGCTCAAGAGATTTTTGAATACGTAGACTCGTCACATACTCTGTAAAGGTTTTTCCTGTTAAACTCTTGAAAAGATAACTAAAATAGCTTTTGGACATTTTAGCATATTGGCAAACCTCATCCAAACGTAATTCTTCTGCAAAATTTTCATTTACATATTCAATGGCATAGATTACATTCATTCTATATTCTTCAACAGGATCTTTTGTTTTTTTAATAGAAACCGCTTTATGATATTCTCTAGCAATAATAGCCAAAACCTGTAATACTTGCGCTCTTAAAAATAAAGAATAATGCTTTCCCTGTTCCGTATATTCTTTTAAAAGCTCCAACATTAATTTTTCTACCTGCTGCTGTGTCCTACCTGTTAAATGAAGTTTAGGCTTGATTTTCTCTTTCGATAGTAAAAAGGGTTCAATATAAGCAAAATCAAAGAATTCTTCTGTATTTGTAAAATCCTTGGTTTTCTCATCAAAAAAAGCCGCTGAAAACTCACATCCAATAATACGAATTTCGGACTCAATAACAGGAATCACTTTATGTACAATATAAGGTGGTAAAATAAATAAATCTCCTTTCACCATCCTATGTTTTTCTCCATTTAAATAATGATCACAACTTCCTCTATACACATACCAGATCTGCATATAATCATGGGTATGATAAGAGGACCCACTGACAAATCCATCCAAATCATAAATCTTAATGGGGATGGTAGAAGAAAAATTAGTATCTGCTACATTCATAAAGTATACTTCTTCTTTTCTTTTATCAGGGGTCCACATATAATCACCTTACTCCTTCTATAAAAAGTCTAGGCTATGATCTTTGCGCTCAGGAGGGCTAAAACGCCCTCTAAACTGAGTCTTCATTTATAGTTTATGGACTAGAACTTATAATTCACTTTTTGCTAATTTAATTTGTCTCGTTAACTCCACCCATTCTCTTTTTGCTCTTTCAAGAGGTGGCACTGGTGCATGGCTTTCACAGGATAAAAATCCATCATATCCACGTTGAAGTAAAGCTTTAAACAAAGGAATATGATCAACGGCTCCTTCTCCTAACATACTTTGTTGAAAAATTTCATCTCCATAAATTGTTCGATTATGAAAAGCTCCGGGTAAAGAGTCATCTTGAATTCTTTTCTCATCCTTCACATGAACATGAAAAATATAGTCACCCAATAGATCTACAGATTCTTGCCCATAATCTGTATCTGTAATATACATATTGCCAGCATCATGGATAAGACCTACATGATCACAATCTAACTTATCCATAAATTCCTTGGCTGCTTCTATAGTTTCGATCAAGCTTCCATTATGAATTTCCATGACTACTTTTTTTCCGTATTCTTTCCCTAGTATACCACATTTTTTAATCCAATGAAGGGCTTTTTCATAATGATAAGGCTCAGCTAAAAATGCATGAGGTCCACCGCAACCTACCCTTAACATATCACAATCTATGATTTCCATTATCCGAAAATATTTTTCCACATCTTGTAGGGCTTGCTCACATTCTTGATCAGAAGCCATTGAAAAATCTCCTAGATAGGCACCAATAGCTGGTACAACTAACTGATGTTCATCTAGTAAAGAGCGGATTTCTTTTGCTCGAGTCACAGAAGTATCAACAGGAAAATGAGGTGCCTTTCCCCATAACTCTATTCCCTCGTACCCAATCTCTTTTATCAACGGAATAGCCTCTTCTAAAGGTAAATCTTTAAAGATCAGAGAAAATATTGCTGTTTTCATTAGAAATATACCTCCTTATTCTCCTTAGCCGAACGGTAGATACCTCTAATTAAAGCTACTGCCACTTTCCCTTCTTCTGGAGGAATCATGGGTTCACGATCTTCTTTAATAGCATCAATAAGATCTTCAATTAAAATATAATGCCCTATAGAAGAAATAGCTTTTGGATCTGAAGCACCGCCTAAACTTTCTCCCTCTGCTGGAAGTGGGGGTTCTTCATCAAGAAACTTCCACATTTCAACACCTTGATCCCCAAAAATAATTGTTCCTTTTTCTCCATGAATTTCAAACCGGGTATCTAATCCTGGATATACAGTAGTCGTTCCTTCAATTACACCGTATCCTCCGCCTTCCCATTGTAAAAGGGCTACAGAAGTATCTTCTACATCAATATCTCTTGCTAAAGTTCCAGCTCTTGCAAAAACAGAGGTTATTTTTTCGCCTACCATCCAAGCCAAAAGGTCAACACCGTGAACCCCTTGATTCATGAGGGCACCTCCACCATCTAACTCCCAAGTACCCCGCCACCCAGCGCTATCATAATAAGCTTGATCTCGATAATATTTTAAATAAGCACAGGCCAGAACAATCTTTCCTAATCGCCCTTCTTGAATTAATTTTCTTGTTTCAATGGCTGCATTCATGGTCCTACGTTGGAATATACACTGCATCTTTACTGGATATTTACGAATTGCTTCAAGAATTGCTTCATTTTTTTCTTCTGTAATCTCCATAGGTTTTTCACAAACAATATGCTTTCCTGCTTTCGCTGCTGCAATACACATTTCTCCATGAAGCCCGCTAGGTGTACAGATACAAACTACATCTACATTTGGATCCTGTAACATTTCGTTATAATCTGTATAAACTTTTTCTACATTGTATTGTTCTGCTAACTCCTTTGCTTTTTCTTCAATAATGTCACATACACTATACAAGATACCGCCTTTGCTTTCTGCTAATGCACTTGCATGAGCTTTAGAAATGATTCCACACCCAATAATACCAAAGCGAATTTTTTCTTCTCCCATTTTTTCTCCTCCTTAAAATTATGTATTACTTCTAGTTCTACTATATATTTTTTACCTTCTCTCAGATTGTAGTATTGTACAAAATCTTTGTCTTTTTGTATAATCTTTTTATCCTTTTACTGCTCCGATCATCATTCCTTCTACAAAATGCTTTTGCACAAAGGGATAGGCCAGCATAATGGGAAGCATGACAACAATAATTGTTGCACTTTTTAAATTTTCACTGAGTAACTTTGTCGCCTCCATAGCTCCTGATCCCACTGCTGAAGTGCCTAGGTCATTCATTGTATTAGCAATAACAATCTCTTTTAAAATTACTTGTAGAGGAAACTTTGATTTACTTTGCAAATAGATAAAGGCATTAAAGAAACTATTCCAATGAGTAACTGCAAAGAATAATGTTAAGGCAGCATAAATAGGTTTTGATAATGGCATATAGATTTTGGTCATGATTTCAAAATCATTCATTCCATCTATAATCGCTGCTTCCTCTAAAGCATCCGGAACCTGCTCAAAATTAGTCCTTAAAATGATCATGTAAAAAACCGACATGGCTCCTGGAACAGTCACTGCCCAAATAGTATTATAAAAACCGATTCCTTGGATTAGTAAAAAACTAGGAATCATGCCACCACTAAATAAAATAGTAAAAACAAAGTATAATGATATGCCACTTCGACCTTTCATTCTTTTTTTAGAAAGTGGATAGGCGGCACAAGTAACCATAGCCAAATTAAATAAAGTACCAACCACTGTATAAAGAATTGTATTCAAATAAGAACGTAAGATATTTCCATCGCTAAAAACTACTTTATATGCATCTAAATGAAATCCTACTGGAAAAAGCCAGACTTTTCCTTCTAGTATGGCCCAGCTGTCACTAAAAGACATGGCTGTTATATAAATAATGGGATACAAACAAAGTAACCCAAATAAAGATAAAAAGAAAATATTAAAAAAATCAAATATCTTCTCTCCTTGACTACGTTTGGCTTTCATAAGTTCCCTCCTACCATAATGATGTTTCTGACAACTTTTTACTTGCTTTATTTGCAACAACCAACAAAGTAAAACTAATGACAGATTGAAGTAATCCAACGGCTGTACCATAACTATAGTCCATTCCCACTAGACCCCGCTTATAAACATAGGAGTTAATTACTTCTGCCACATCAATTGTGATCGGCTTTTGCATTAAAATAACTTTTTCAAAGGATAATTGCAATATATTTCCTATATTGAGTAAAAGCATAACGGCAATAATTGGCATAATTCCTGGAATCGTAATGTGAACCATCCTACTCCAACGCCCTGCTCCATCAATCTGTGCAGCTTCATATAATTCTTGATCAATATTTGTTAAGGCAGCAAAATACATAATTGCAGAATATCCTGTTCCTTGCCAAATACCTGAAGTAATATAGACTGTTCGAAACCATTTACTCTCACCCATAAACATGATAGGCTCAATATTAAAAAATCTTAAAATATGATTTACAATTCCTGTCGTAGGAGATAATACTTGAAAAATGATTCCAACCATAACGACAGTAGATACGAAATAAGGTAAATAACTAATCGTTTGAATAGATTTTTTAAACCGTGTACTTCTAACTTCATTTAACGTAAGTGCAAAAATAATAGGCATAGGGGTCGACCAAAGTAAATTATATAAACTTAAGAGTATCGTATTTCGAAATACATTCCAAAAGGTGCTATCATTTAAAAACTGTTTGAAATACTTCAAACCTACCCAATCACTTTTGAAAATTCCCACCATAGGATTAAACTGTTTAAAAGCAATTACAATGCCTCCCATAGGACAATATTTAAAAATGAAAGTATGAATAATAGGAATTGCAATAATAAGATATAGCATCCAGTCCCGCTTTAAAAAATAAGAAAACCCTCTTTTTTGCTTTATTTCTAATGCCTTCATAGAAACCCCCTTCTCCATCTGATAAGGAGAACATCTCCTAAAATCTCTTTTTACTCTTCTAGGAAATGTTCTCAATTTTTCTTTTATTTATGAGCGCTATTTTTTGTTTCTAAATAATTATCTAATCCCTTTGCTTTTGATTCTTTTACGAAGTCATCCCATTCACTCATAGATCGTGTTCCCATAATAAACTTATTAATTTCTCCTTCAAAGAAAGGTTGTAAATTTGAAATAAAGTTTTTGCGTACTTCTAAGGCATCATCCTTATAAACAACAGCTGGTCTATTTTCAACGGTTTGCCCCTCAAACACTGAAAATGTATTTTTTAGTGCATCTGACATGCTAATATCATTCTTATAGTCAATGGTATAACCAAAAAATCCAGGTGCAAGACCCATAAAACCATAATAGTCTGTACCATATTTAGAGGCAATATCATTAATATTACTAGCATCATCACTGTATTTATAGCTAATTACTTTATCATTTTTAGTATAAGAAGTTCCTTCCTCCCCAAAGAATCCTAATAAGGAACCTTCTTCTGAGAAAAACCACCAATCATATACTTCTAAGAGGCGTTCTGGTGATTTTACCTTTGCGTTAATTCCTTCATGGGTAACAGGCCCATTTTTAGCATATACCTTTTGCTCTCCACCTTCTTTTGCAGGAGGAAGTAATGCCTCCAGGGCATACTTATCATTGCCTGCTGCTTTTGCTGCATTGGTCATCATCTCTGGTCGTGCAAAATAATCGATTGCATAAAACCCTTTCCCAGAAACAATTTTATCTTCCCACTGTTTTGTATCTGAAATCGCATATTCTTGGTCTAATAATCCATCTGCATAACATTTATTCATAAACTCTACTAAGTACTTAAAATCTTCATTTGTAAAAGCCGCTGAAAATGTTTTTGTATCAAAGTCATATACTGTATAATCTGTATCAAATGTAATCCCAACTCCTGGCGCTAGACAATATAACATATTGCTAATACTCAATCGTGTCACCCATGGATAAAATTTAGGATTTAAGTCTTTAAAAGATTTTAATAACTCATATAAATCATCAAAAGTCTTGGGCGCTACTAAATTTTTTTCCTTCATAATATCTCCACGGGCCATAGTAATGAAGTCAATAGACATTTTCATCATATTTGCATGGGGAACTTTGGAAGGAATTGCATACCATTGGTTTTCTGATAACTTACTAGGGGTCATATAATCTGTCATTTCAAATGCCTTTTTTGCATTGGGCATTTGATCAATATAATCCCACAAATTTAGGAACATCCCTTTCGCTCCCATATCATTTAATATGTTTAAATCTACTGTATTCACAATATCTGTAATACTTTTTGACGCAATGGCCATATTTACTTTGTCTAAATAAGATGATGATGGGATAGGCTGAATATCAAGAGTTACATTAAATTTTTCCTTAATTACTTCTGGGAAAATCCAAGTATCTGGCTTATAAGGTTGTGACGGATGCTCCGAAAACATAAGTGTATAAGTAATAGGTTCTCGATCTTTTTCACCTTTTTCTACTTCTGTAGAATTCTCTTTCCCCCCTGTTTGATTTTTCGCACCCTGATTTAATGTCCCTTGTTTTCCTCCTTTTGTACATCCTATTAAGCTCATACTTAATAAAGTCATAACTACTAAAAAACTGACTACTTTTTTACTTTTCTTTGCCATGTAAATACCCCTTTCTGTTTTTATTATACTTTTTATCATGTTCATTTAAGTTCCAATCCTTAACATGATAGAATCAATATACAGACCATAGGTAACAGTTACAATTAACAACTCTCTACTTTTAGTTCATTATCTATGATAAGGCTATAACAATTCTTATTCTATGTTACAAAATTATGTTTTTTGCAGTAAAAAAGCTCGTACAACCATTCTTTTTTGGTTTGTAGAGCTTTTAAATTATCTAGTTGATACTATGAATATTTCGATACTGACTTGGGGCAATTCCTTCTATCTTGTTAAATAAACGATTGAAAGTGACCCGATTTGCGATCCCCACAGCTGTCGCAATGTCTCCTATTGACATGTTCGTATTTAAAAGAAGTTCTTTTGATTTTTTTATTCTATAGGAAGCTAAGTAATCTGTAAAAGATACTCCTGTTTCTTCTTTAAATATTTTAGATAAATAATTAGGGGAAATATTAAAATAATCAGCCATTACATCTAGACTTATATTTTCCTCTTTGTAATTTGTATGAATATAGCTAAAAAACTCTTCCCCCCTTGAACCTCCTTCCTTCTCTATCTTTTCGAACACCAAAATAACCATTTTTTGAAGTAGTTCTAAAAATTCTTTATCTGAGAAAATTTGGCTGAGCAATATCTCTTCAAACCAATCTAATTGATTACAAGGCTGATCTATTTGTTCCAAAGCTTCTCTACAGAATTGTAAACATTCTGAATAGATAACTTCCATTATTTTTATAGTAAGTTCAAATTTTATTTTGTTCACTTCTTCTTCTAAAAAAGATTTTACTTTATCTAAATCCCCTATCCTCATTATATTTCCCAACTTATCCCATCTTATTTTTGGAGATATAAGGCGGTGACCAACATAACTCCATGCCCAAACTTGGTTAAATAGGTTTGAAATGGGAATATGCATATAATTTTGCTCTATCTGAGTATAGATCTTACTCATTTCTAATACATTTTTTGCTTTACCTACCATAAAACTAATTCTAATCGTATCTGTGTCATAAATAAACAAACGCCTTAGGTCGTCCACGGCTTTCAAAAGTTTTTCTTCAGATCCGTCACTAATATTTTGTAGAAAGAAAACAATTTGATCTGCTTCCATATATACGGATATTACTCGCTCTGCTGATAAAGTTAACATACTTGTTAATATATTTTGTAAATTGACATACATTTCTTCTTTTTCTTCTATTGAAAGCTTTTTGATAAAATAAGGCTGGAAAGCAAATCGGACATCACATAGATAAA
>JAAZLH010000057.1 GCA_012799415.1 Candidatus Epulonipiscium sp.
CTTTTTTTGAGTCTTTATATACATTTATATCTCTATATGTAAAATTAAAAATATGTTAATTACTAAATAGATACATAGTAACTAAATCATTTAAATACATAGTAAGAAGACCAAAATAATAATTTAGGCCTTCTTACTATGCTATCATTTTATAATTTAAATGTTAATTATTTCTTTTATAAGCTTCTGTTCTAATCTTTTTAAAATCCTCTAATCCAAGCTTTTCCATCGTACTAATATAAGTATTCCAATCTGCATCATTATTTGGATCTATATGTCCCATAATAAATTTTGCATAATATTCTTGGGTTGTTTGAGTTAGACTAACTTGTATATCTGCTAGCTTACTGCTTTCCTCATCTGTAAAACGCAGAACAGGAGCTACATGATAATAATAACCATCTCTATTCATAAATGTATTCGCCAATTCATCAAGATAAGGCTTATAATATGAATTTAGATTAGGATGCTGCATACCCATACTTACAACACCATAGTTTGCTACAGTTTTACCCTCTGACTTAATAGGTGATGTCATCTGATCCATAAATACATAATTATCTCCTTCTTTTGTATAAGTGACTCCTTCAAAGCCATAGGTTCTAATTGCCATACCCTCCTCTGTATAAAGCCAATCCATATAATCCATAAATCTATCTATCGCCTCATCATCTGCATCTGTTGAAAAAGCAAAGCCATCTGCTGCATGGAAGGGTCCTGCTTTAAAGAAAGTCCCTGCACTTGGATCATTAGAGAGCATAACAGTAGCCCAATCCCACTCTGCCCCTGGATCTGCATTTTGAGAAAAACGATTATATTCTGTATCAATTTTATCTGGGTACCCCCACTGAATATAATTATGCCCTTGGGATTTCATTGCATTTACTTGGTCTTTTGTGCCAGTAGCAAACTCTTGCCAAATGAGCCCTTCTTTGTATAATTGATTCATAAATTTTGTATGCTCACGGAACTTTTCACTAGTAAATGCATAAGGCTCAAACTCTCCTGAAATAGGATCTACATAAGATAAATCTCGAGCTGTAAGTTCCGGCATACCAAAAGCCTGTAAAAATCCTGTAAATGCCCATAATACATTATCACTAGATGCTGCCACATAAGGAATCCTTCCTGTCTTGCCTTTAATTGCTCTCATTACGTCTATTAAGTCATCTGTACTTTCTGGAAAGGTAAGACCTAGCTCTTCAAATGTATCTTTTCTATATAACCAAGCCATATTCATCACATCCGCCCTTCTTGAAGGCAGGTAGTATGCTTTGTTATCAGAATGAGAAATCGTAGGCCATACAACGTCCCATTCTTCATCTGTGTAATGGTCAACAAAATTAGGGACTAACTCCTTTAACTCATCCATGGTATATCCTCGTAAATATCCTGCCTCTGTCCATTCAGAAAGCATAAACTCTGGTCTTTGAGCAGTATTTACATCAGGCTGTTCTCCAGATGCAAAAGATAGATTCATTCTAGTTAAAAAGTCAGATGCATTGATATCAGTAACATCTAATACTAAATTAAACTTTTCTTTTAATACTGGTGCAAATAAATCTTCGTCTACAATTCTAACATCCCCGCGTCGTACTACAGTAACTGTAACTTCTTTATCGTATTTCTTCTCTGCTGTCTTTGAGGACTCGTTTGCCACAGTGGTATTGGTTGATGTATCTGTACCAGGTGATGTAGTATCCTCCTGCTTTTTCCCACATCCTACGAAAGCCCCCATCATCATTATACTAGCTAACCCTAAAGCAATTATACGTCTTTTCAAACTCATCCTTCCTTTCTCTTTATTCTTTCTAGTACTGTTTTGAATATTTATAATCATATTTAGTGCTAAACACCAAATAAAATTATCCTTTTAAAGATCCCATCATAACGCCTTTCATAAAATACTTTTGTATAAAAGGATAGATCATCAACATAGGTACCATGGATACAAACAAAGTAGCATACTTGATTCCTTGGACATTCATATTAACAAGGTCTGCTGCTGTATTGAAATCCCCGCTGGCTGCTGCATCTCTCATGGATTCTGTGTTAATGACCAATTCTCTTAAAATCATCTGTAATGGATATTTACTTGAATCTTTTAAATAAATCATGGCACTAAACCAAGAGTTCCAATGACCTACAGCATAATATAGGCCAATGGTAAAAATAATAGCTTTGGATAAAGGTAAAATAATTCTTACAAAAATAACAAAGTCATTAGCACCATCTAAAGCAGCACTTTCTTCTAATTCTTGAGGTATATTTTGAAAAAATGTTCTCATAATAATAAAATTTGTAATATTAATAGCCCCAGGCAAAATCAAAGCCCATAAACTATCATATAACCCTAAGTTTCTCACAAGTAAAAAGGTAGGAATTAATCCGCCTGAAAAATACATAGGAATAATGGCTATGGTCATATAAAGATTTCTTAGAGCCATATGCTTTCTTGAAAGGGCATAGGCAAAACAGCCTGTTAATAAAAGATTAATGGTTGTTCCTACAGTTGTATAAATAACAGAATTCATAAAGGCTTGGGGTACCCGCCCACGTTGAAAAATAAGTTTATAATTTTGTATATTGAAATCTACAGGAAATATGGTTACTAAACCACCATCATTTGCAGCTGCACTACTAAAAGAAGAAGCCATTACATTTAAAACTGGGTATAGAGTAATCACAAGCATAATTAGCATCACAATATGAACAATTACATCTAATATTTTAGATGATAAAGTATTATCTCGAATCATCATTTCATCTCCTTACCATAAGCTTGTTTCAGATACTTTGCGTGTAATATGATTCGCTATAAAAAGCAGAATAATATTGATTACCGAATTAAATACAGATACAGCGGCAGAAAAACTATATTCTGCATATTCTAGTCCACGCCGGTATACAAAAGTACTAATAACATCTGAAGTTTCAAAAGTAAGTGGTGTCTGCATTAGTAATACCTTCTCCGAACCTAAGCTCATCATTTTTCCTATACTTAGTAAAAGCATAATAATAATCGTAGGTGCTATAGCTGGAACTGAAACATGCCACATCTGTCTCCATCGATTGGCCCCATCAATAGCTGCACTTTCATATAATTCACTATTCACTCCAGCAAGAGCTGCAATATAAATAATGGCACTCCAGCCCGTTGTTGTCCATATATCACTAAGGATATATAGGCTTCTAAACCAGCCTGATTCTGCAAAGAAATAAATAGGAGTGCCTCCTAGAGTTTCTATCAACCTATTTACTGCTCCACCAGTGGGAGATAGAAACATGACCATCATTCCAATAATTGCAGGTAATGAAATAAAATGTGGTAAATAACTGACTGTCTGAACTACCTTTTTATAATGCCTATTTCTAACTTCGTTTAATAAAAGGGCAAATATAATTGGTATAGGAAATACAAAAATAAGTTGGTATACATTAATAACTAAAGTATTTCTAACTAATCTCCAGAAAAATGGATGCTGAACAAATTTAATAAAATTATCAAACCAGACCCACTTACTCCCTAAAATTCCATCTCTAATCTTATAATTTTGAAATGCCATAATTACACCATACATTGGTATATACTGAAAGATAATAAAGTAAATAAGGCCTGGCAAAGCTAAAAGCTGCAGATATCTGGTTTTATAAATATCTGTTAGTAAAGTTTTGAATCGTTCTTTAAAATTTGGTTTTCTTTTTTGGTCTCTAGCTAAAACTGTGGTACTACTCAAATTTAATTCCTCCATTTCCTCTGATATCTGAAATCATTATATGGCTTTTGACTAAGCCGAACAACAGACGATTGATTAGGTAATGGTGCATATTCCAAGATAAATATCTTAATAAACCTGATACGTTCGCCTTTTAGTCCTCATCATAAATGATCATATTCTTAGTTTTTGCACCCTGTTCTAAAAAATTTCACCATATAAATCCGTTTAAAAAAATCTGTTTATAAAATTGATATCAATTTTATAAACAGATTTTTTATTTTATCATAAATTGGCTTTCACGTAATTGGTAGGCGAAACCCCTTTGACTCTTCCAAAGGCTCTTCGAAAAGTATTTGGATTATTGTAACCTGACTGATGAGCGATTTCATGGATGGTCATATCTGTATTTAATAATAAAGAACATGCATGATCAATTCGTAGAACTTCAAGATATTGACTATAAGTAATATTCATCTGCTCCTTAAAAAACTGAGAGAAGTAACCTTCTGATAAATTAAATCGTTCAGATAAATGAGCTACACTTAAATTACTATCTGTAAAATTCTGCTCCATATACTCTATAATACTTTCTTTTAGTTGCTCATTATGGCTTTTTTTATTTTTGGACAAATTACAGCAAATCTGTTTGTATTCAATTTTTAGTTCTTTAAAGTATTGTTCTAAATTTCCTACATCTATCACTGTTGCCACTGGCTTTAAACTAATATCCATCTGAAGATCCATAGATAATTTTACTATAGTTGCATATAAATCATTAATTAGTACCCATTTCATATGATTAGGCATTTTTTGATTCCCTAATGTATGAATATATATGGTATTTAATAAGGATTTTAAATCTTGCCAATTGCCTTGTCTGGTCATATTCACAACACGCTGTTCTATTTCATTGGTATAATAATATTCGTTATTTTTATGTCCAATTTCTTTATACCATACAACTGTAGCTCCGGTACTATTGTACACAATAGAATCGGCAGCATACCTTGCCTCTTTTAATGAAAAATGTATATCTACTAAATTTTCCTTTAAATTTCCTATAGCAAATATGGGCTTTATTGTAAAATGAATAGAAAAAGCACTACTAACTGCACTCATAATCTTTTTAATATGGTTATCATAATTCTCTTTTTCTTTAAATGAAAGTAAAAGAGCTAATTCATTTTGATTTAAAATATGAGTATACCCTTTTTTAGCAGAAGCACTAGTTAAAGCTTGATCTAATGCAACTCTGAATAAGTCTTGCTCAAATAAAATATCATCAGTTACTAAGGTATCCAAAGAGTGAATTCGAATTAAAATAATAATATAATAAGGTCCTTGTAAGTCAACCCCCATATGCCTTAAGCTAATTTTAAAATCATTCGTATTTTCTAATTCTCCTCTTAGAAGTTTTTCAAAGTAAAGAATCGTTAAGTACTGATGTTGCTGCGATAAGGAATCCTTCATTTTATTATTATCCGTAATAATCGTCTTAATCTCATCTTGAATCCATACTAATTCATTTTTCTCCTTAAAGCTTTTTTCTGAAAAGACCGTTGATAGTAAGTTCATCAAAGTATGAATCGGTTTTGTATTTCGATAGGATAAAAATAATGATCCCATCATTCCTACTAAAAAGGTAATAATAATAATACCAATGGAGATTAAGCGAAAATCCTTAAAACTAGCTCTAATACTGTTCAACGGAAATATAGAAACATAGGTCCAAGAAACATAAGGCAAACGAGTATAAACTACCATCATTTCTTCTCCATTCATTTCTTGTATCATATATCCTTCGTCTTCTTTCCCTATATGTGCCATTTCTTGGCTGCCTGTAACATCTGTGGAAACCAATATTTGATTATTTGCATCAACAATATAAGCCCATCCACCTGTTTCTGCTATGGTACTTTTTAACATACTACGTAGCTCGTCTGCATCAAAAAGGTAAGCAATGACTCCCTCTATTTTACTTTCTTTTCCAAAATCCCTAATAATAGGAAGTGTGTAAAGACTAGTAATATAATTTCCTTCAATACCATTGACCTTCATTTTCTGTTCTGGGAAATATTCGCGATAATATATCTTATTAAAATATATATCATGCCATTGTTCGTAATCTAATTGCTCATAACCAAAATAGTCTTGATAAAAATCCTCAAAACTAAAGCTTACATAATTTTGAGAGAAAACAGTTTGATTGTTGTTGAGTAATAAAAAGAGCCTATTTGCATCTCGTATATTATTAAAATTCATATTATTATAAAGTCGATAAAAATCATAGAACCAATACATCTCTGAGGATCCTGGTAAAGGGGAGCTTAAGTTATTAATTCGCCTTAATTCTGGTTTAATACTCAATTCTAATATATATTTATCTACATATAGAAGTTCCTTCTCCATTAAACTTTTCATATGATTTAAATGAGAAGAGCTAAATTTAATAGCATTATTTTGCATAATAACAATTGCCTTGTTGTAGACTAGCCCTGCAACAAAAATAGGTAAAAGCAAAATAAGAATATAAGAAACTAAGAACCCTTTAAAGCTTCTGCTTTTAGATAAACGCATACTTCTTCCCCCTAGTACCATTCACATCTTTCATTTATTAATTTGGTTTCTTTATTGTATTATAAACCTTAGTAAAACTCAAGTTAGTTACTTTTAAAATGAATATACAAGTTTTTATCCCCATTTTTTAACTTTGAAATAGGCTAAGTATCATAATAACTGGTAAACTTATTAACATCCTATACTAAAAAGCTACTCTTTTTGATATAGCCTATTATTTCTATCTACTAATTCAAAAAATACAGGACGTTCTGCTAAATGTTCATTAGGAGTATGGAGGGCAAGAAAAAGCTTTTCATCGAAAGATTTAAAAATCATACCATGTCCCCCATTTTTTTTAAAAAGCAAATTTTCTTCCTGTAGCCAATTCCCCGTTATTTCACCATTATCTGATTTTGCTATCCCTACTCCATAGCCCCCTTTACTAAAACTAGACCATATCATTAGCAAATCTCCATGGGTACAGCGATATAGAAAAGGCCCATCAGTAACATAGACACTACCATCTTTTACAGCTACACTCCAAAGGGCTTCTGATGCACTAAATAAAAGTCTTGGTTTTCCTATAGCTCTTTTTAAATCTTTTGAAAGTTCTACAACATACATTTTCCCATCCTGCACCTGTACCCACTCATGGCAAAATATCATGTGGGGAGTTCCATTTTTATCTATGTAGAGAGTTCCATCTAAGCATTCCCAATCCCTTGGGGTGACTGGCCCTTCAGAATGAATTTTAAAAGGTCCTATGGGACTCGCAGATTTTAATATTTGAGTGCCACGACATTGACCTTCTGCTTTGAAGGTAGCAAATAAATAAAAATTTTCTTTATAATAATGAACTTCAGGAGCCCAATAATTTCTGTCTGCCCAAAAACCTTCTGGTGTATGAAAAATCTCAATTGGATCACTCCAATTTTCCAAATCTGTACCAACATAAACATCAAAACCTGTAGCAGGCCCCCAGCAAGTTGCTCCTCTTGTACCATACATATAATATTTCCCCTCAAAGGCAAGAACAAAAGGGTCTCTAATATTGATTTCACTATTTTTCATAAATCTTCTCCTCTTCTCTAGATAACCAGTAATGTCGATATTAAAATTAGGTAGATAAACTTTTAAAAATCTAGTTTACATCAATATAAAAAACATTCTATTTTTAATAGATCTTGAAATTCCATAATCCTGGTTTTCCCTCTGTAATCGTTACCTTCAGATAACGAGTTTCACCAATGTAATCTATGAAATGTGGAGAACATACTTCGGCTTGGGTTATCTCCTTGCATATTGTCCATGACCTTCCATCATTTGACTTTTCTACCTTGTATGCATGCCCAAAGGTTGGAAAAATAAACGAGAGTTCACAACGATCGATTTGTTTTACTTCTTGTAAATCCACCATAAGCCACGGATTGGCATCTTCATCAGCAGCCCACCAACGTGTTCCATTGGACCCATCTACAGCATTTTCCGCATCATAAGTCACTTCTCTGCTGATAGATTGACCGTCTGACACACCTGTCACCATTTTTGAGGGACGTACACTAGATGCCATCACTTTTGCATTGACAGCTAGATTAACTGGCTGTTCTTGAACTTCTCCTAAAGTCCCTATGCCTTCCCATGTTAAATTGATGGGCTGAATGGTACCATCCTCATTAAACTCCATCCAATCTGCATGTACTTGCCTAGTCGTCCCACCTTCACCATATTCAAGATATACAAAAATAGCTTTATCAGAATTTTGGGGCTGAAATACACACCCATGACCTGGTCCCCATATCCCCTTCTCAAAATCTGTTGTAGCAATCACATCCTCCTCTACCCAAATATAGGGACCTAAAGGGGATTCCTTACTCATTACATAGGCATATTTATAGTTGGCATGACCAGA
>JAAZLH010000375.1 GCA_012799415.1 Candidatus Epulonipiscium sp.
TATCAAAAGACTTTAGAGAAACTTGCATTACTCTAAAGATAGTTCACGAACGAATTCCTAATAACACACCGAATTTAACAGCTTTCATAGAGTCATTTCATGCTCTTTTAGAAGACGAATGCTTAGTTAGATATGAATTTGCGACCTACGCAGAAGCCTATAAAGCAGTGGGTGAATATATGGGTTACTACAATCATAGACGGAGGCATGGTTTTTTAAACAATATCTCTCCAGCAAGATATTACTGGGAAAACATTAACAATGACTTTGGTAAAGAAATGCTTGCTTGAGTGGTCTTGTAGATTAGTCCATTTCGAAATACTGAGAAAACGAATGAATTACATAGATTTTCTCTAAATTAGGGGGTCGGTCCGTAATGTTATCGAATTTTTTTGGACATGATCAATCTTCGTTCCTGATAGTATTATCTTATCATCATGTCCGAAATTGTAACATAGACCCCTGTGTATGAAGAATTTTTTCATGTACTTATATTACTCTGGCTCCGAAAACGTATAAACTATATCATTGCACAGTTGTTCTATATGTAAAGGATTGCCAAGATGATATGTTGGTATATTAAATTCATTCATATATAATTCATATATAGCATTATATACAACAATAGGAGCCGGACTTAAATGCATAAATCCTTTTTCGGAATTAGGGTAATAAAGTGGAAATAAACACAATGCTATCACTTTTGCATTCGAAGCGGACTCAATAAATTGTTTTGACTTCTTTACCATTAATAGATCATCGGATGCATTTATGCACAAAACTATAGCATCTGGTTGTGTTGCATATAATAATTCTAGTTGTACGAAATTATAATTCATCAAATTTCCATCATCTGGGGGTATCACGCCTGATTGACTACCAACTATGATCAAGTCAGCATTTTCCGATAACACATGCATTTTTGCATTTAGATATGATATTGTGTCATATCCATGTATTGACACACTTGAATTATATCCTACGGGGAACACAACATCCATATCAAATAGCAATGCACTTGGTTCTGTTCCAATTTGCATGATTTTGTAGCCCCGGCGCAGAAACTCAGCACGGATTCTTAACTGCAATGTGAATTTTCCCAATTGGGAACTTGTCCCAAACACACCTAATACGGGCTTGTTATGCCTATATAGTTTCCCAAATGGAGCTATTGGTACATCGTCTATGTTAATCGCGGGATGATAAATTCTCTTAGAATCCACTACAGATAATGGGCAACAATCACTAACATCATCAAAAGTATATAAATACTTTTCTTGCTGTATTATTTCTTTTACAAGTTCTTCCTTAAAACCCGTTTGCCCTAGAACACTTGTATACTCGTCTATATGACCTAAAATAAATGTATCAAATGAATTCCAATCAATGTCATTAATATTTCTAATAGCAAAATTCTTTGAACACTTCTCCTTCAAAAGTGTATCTGTATGAGCAGAAATTAGCCCTGAATACTTTGTTTCATAAACATCCACCAACTCAAATGCTAACATATCAGAAAACCTAACAATACTGTGCATTTCTTTATTAAATGGAAATATTACAGCACGCTTGTACATACTTACGGGATTATTAAGGCACTTTACTTGCTTTGTAGGCACCGGTAAAGTAATATTACCCGTACTGTAAATCCTAATTCTTTCTATTATTTCGTTTCTTGTTAAATGGGAAAAGATGATATCCTGTGACGCCAGAATACCAGTGAAATGGGCACATGCAAAACTATTTCCGGAACCAAGTGTGTAATTATTATCCAAACCTAAAACTCTTTGGATGCGTCCTTTTGCACATATATCAACGACGGAGCTATCTACACAGTAGTATTCATCATTCCTATAGCATATTTCTTCGCTCGTCACTCCTATTACATTGTCAAATTCAGCGGGGTATGAGATCGACCCATTATTGTCAAAAGCAGATATAATAATGCGATTATCTCTCGTAAATCTTTCACATATTGTGTATAATTTATTATAATCATCTAATAGACATAAGCCTAAGCTCAAGTTTACTATATCACAATCCACATTGTAATAAATATACTCTAAAACTGTAGTTAGCATATTTTCATCAGAAAAAAGATTGTCTTTATCAAACATTTTTACAGTATACAACTCTACCTCAGGGTTATGCCCCAAAATTATCCCACATATAGCCGTTCCATGTCCTATATCATCTATAATACAATTTTGATCCTCTGTAGTAGTAGTTATGTCTAATGATGAATCTTTCATTCGTCTAAAGCGGACGCCTTGTACAGATTGCATACTCTTTTTTATCTGCATATTGCTAAGATCAATGCCTGTATCTATAACCGCTATTCTATGTTTCATTATGATGTCCCCTCTAAGTTCATTTTTTGTAGTATGAACTTTGCATATTAAACATCCTACTATATAGTCCCTCATTGTTGATTAACTCTTCATGATTACCTGACTCAATTAGATGACCATTATCGAGCACAAAAATCCTGTCGGCAAACTTAGTTGTACTCAAACGATGTGATATAAATATTTTGAAAAGTCCACTGGCGGCGTCTAAGGTAAGCGTATTTATATCATGCTCGGCTAAAGGGTCAAGGGCTGCAGTTGGCTCATCCATAACAAGTGCGCCAGAACTAGGCTTTGCCAAGGCACGGGCTATAACTAGCCTTTGTTCTTCTCCTCCGGAAAAGACAGCACCATCCTCTTCGAAGGTTTTAGAATATGGGGTGTCAAGTCCTCTTGTTAATGATGCAATCTTTTTTTCAAGTCCCACACGCACAATCAGATCATTTATCCTAGACTTCCCTATCTCGTTATCGAAGGCTACATTTTCTCCTACCGTAAAGTAATATAGATTGTAGTCTTGGAATACTGGTGCAAAGTAGCGCACATAATCGTCGTATTTATAGTCATAGATGCTTTTTCCGTCTATTAAAATATTACCTTGCTTAGTCTTGTATAGCCTCATCATTAAATTTACGAGTGTACTTTTGCCTGCCCCATTATCGCCGACAATCGCGATGGTCTCCCCTGTACTTATTTTAAATGATACATTTTTAAGTGCGTAGTCTTCACGGTTAGGGTAACGAAAGCTAACATTTTGGAACTCTAGTACAGTGGGTTTATTTACTAATCTTTCATTACCCATGCTTCGATCTGTTTCGGGAATCATCATAAACTGCTCGTAGTCAGTATAGTAATGTGATGCCTCAAAAAGATATTCCACAGCATGGCTAATCTGAGCAAGTGCGTATGTCATCTCCATGGCCGCCCTAGTAAAAAGAAGAAAGTCAGAAATAGCAAGCTTCCCGGCTATATAACGTAATATTGCAATTACATAAATACCAATAGTGCGAATAAAATCTATAGTATTTGAGATGATCTCCTGAGTAAATTCTAGTTTTTCCTTTCTTCTAGTTACATCTATAATCTGGTCAACTAGATCGGACCGTTTTTTTGAGAAAAAGTCTTTGGCATCGTTCATTACCATATCTCTAGCGGCTCGCTGATCAAACATAGTTTCTTCTACATAGTCTTTTTGATGATTGTATACAGATTTAAGACCATCAAATTCATACTGCTTTTTAGAAAATCTAATGCTTAATAAAATGTCGGCTAGAGTTGCCAAAAACACCCCTAGAGCAACAATCCAGTGTGTACGAGAAAATATATATAGAGTTAGTGCCAGCGTTAATAGTTTCGGCACAATGACTGCAAAAACCATATAATGTACATCGGAGCTATACCATAGACCATCGTTGGCCTTGTCCATTTGCTCATATACCTTTTTACGCTCAGCATCCTTAAGGTCAATACGCATTCCCTTTTTATTTAACCCAAATATAATATAATTAAGTACACGTAGTGAATGATTCTGCAGTAAACGTTGGGCGATTTCTAGCCCGATTTCTAAGGCAACTATAGCAAGGCAAACCACTCCTACGAATAATAAAGCCTTGTCAGTACCTGTAGGGTCGATAATCAAGCTTAGCACAATAGCTGGTAGTAGCATTTCTAGAATACTTTTTGCTTCCCCCATCATACCCAATAAAATTTCAAGCGGTATTAGCATTTTATTATTCTTAAAGGCCTGTCTCGTTAGATTTTTTGTGGATCGCCACATTACCTTTACATTACCCATTTAAGGTTCCTCCGTACAATTCATATTGCTTTGAATACATTTCGGCATATAATCTTTTTGATTTAATCAATTCGTCATGGGAACCATTTTCAATGAGCTCTCCTTCATCGAATACCAGTATACGATCGCATAGACTACAGCTTGATAATCTGTGAGAAATATATAAAACTGTTTTGTCTTGAGTTATTTCGGAAAATCTGTTGTAAATATCGTACTCACTCTGTGGCGAAAGTGCCGAGGTCGGTTCATCAAGGATCATAATGGGCGCGTTTTGATAGAGAGTGCGAGCTATGGCTAGCCTTTGATCCTCACCGCCTGATAATCTAATCCCAGATTCATTAAAACGCTCAGTAATATAGGTGTTTTCTCTTTCAGGTAGCCCATTTACAACCTTGCCAAGTCCTATTTTATCTAAGGCATCTAAAGCCTTTTGAGTTTCCACCGCTGTTGGCTCAGATGCAAAGGTGATATTGTCCCTTATAGTAAAAGCATACACTTGATAGTCTTGCATAACTGCGGAAAAAAGCTTGGAGTAAGCCTTATAATCTATATCTTCTATGTCTTGTCCATTGAGCAGTATTCTGCCTTTTTGAGGTTTATACAGCCCAAGCAGCAGGGATACAAATGTGGTTTTCCCGGCACCATTTAGTCCGACAATGGACAGCTTCTCCCCTGCATTAATCTTAATAGTGACATCCTTTAATGCATATGATTCCTGTCCGGGATACCTAAAGGACACATTGTCAAACTCTATAACAAAATCATCTTCATATTGAGTATTTAATCGACCAGTATAGGTACTTGGCGTCTCAAGAAAGCTTAAGAATCTATCAACTAAAACATTTTGTCTTCCCATTGAGACCACTTCAGAGGCAATTGAATTTGCCGAGCTTGATAATTGAAGCATAGCTGACATGTTCATGCTAAAGGTACCAACAGTCCATAGCTTTCTTGCAAAGTGCACTATGTTATATGCATAAAAGACAAACATCTGCACCTTAGCGGCTATTATTGTCCACCTTAAAGCGTTAGTACTTTTTTTATCATACTTCCCAAAAATATTAAATAGGCCCTCTACATACTGGCAATACTTTTCAGAGATAAATGAGGATAAATCGAATGCTCGTATTTCCTTTGCATATTCGATGCGTCTTAGTCTACCTCGAGTATAATAAAGTCGCCTTTCGGTTGGTGTTTCTTCTTCCATTTGTTCAACATAGTAGTTTTTTGATGCTATATTCACTAGCGTATTAACTATGACGACAAGGGCAAGTATCGTGAGTATCCACCAAGGTAGATCGCTCAATATGTAACCAATTCCCGAAATCGTAATAATAGAACCGACTATTGCCATACTGCTAGTTATAAAGGAAAGCATATCCCCTTCTGAAACGCATTTATTTGCAAACTCATACTTTTCATGTAGCTCAGGTGATTCAAACTGCTCATGACGTAGCTGGATCATCTTATTAAAGAGCTTTTGCCCTAAATGCTCTTGAAACTGAGTGTCACGGACTGCAGTACTGCGCATTATAGCGGCTTTTATGATAGATGCTAGAAGTTCCCAACAGGCAAAGGCGATTACAACACCTATTGCATGTTCAAATCGCCCATCAATCAAGGAGTCTAGCAATAGCTTTGGCAATACCACAATAACAAGTGCATTTATTCCATCTATTAGTTGGGGTAAGGCTCGTAAAAAAAATAAAAGTCGATCATAGGTCCAAACTAACCTTACGGCATATATTACGTTACGTATAACCTTGGTTGGAATAGTATTCTTTTTCATGGTGACTAGCTCTCTTTCTAAGATGGTAGAGATGCGTATAAGGCGATCTTACTGCTTACACACACCTCCAAGTATGCAAACCCTACAGATTACTTTAACAGCATTTGTTTTTGCATTTCTGGTAAACAGAACCTTTTGCTTTGCACTCGTTATGCCCATACAATTGTACACTTTGGTGTATTTGAATTTTCCATCCATTTGTATTTGGCTTGATAAGCTTCTTCATTGGGCTACCCCCTTTCTTCAAATAACTTGACAACTATCACAAAATATATGCTACTTACACCTTCTTACCTTATGTAACTATATTTCTTGTAAAGTTGATAAATGCAACCTCATTCTAAATATGCAAAATAATTTGCGTTTTCTATTGATGTTGATGCTCGAATAACTGCTCAACCATAGACATAAAGCCATTTAGTGATTGTAGTAGTTTAGGCTGTAGAAAATTATCCGGTATTTCTATATCAAGTTCCTCTTCAATAGTGACAATCAAACTAACGAATGTGAGTGAATCTATACCAAATTCATACATATCTATATCATCTGAGTCAAGTGAATCTATTACTATGCCAGTATACTCCATGCACTCCATAACTTTTTCGCGTATATCCATCTTACACCCCCATTCAAATCGTTTTAGCATTAAGCGTAGTTGCAGCTAATACGATTTCAGCGTCAATTTCATCTAAATTAAATTGACATTCCACTTTTCCTCCTTGCATTCTTGTCTTTGGGCATAATTCCATCATACAACAGCAACTATAAAAGCAGTCGTCACACTGAACTGAGTTCGGCGTCAACTCAATCCACTCTGCCTGTTGATACGGGTCAATATCCAATTTGCCATCTTGTTGCAAATAACCAACGGGGTTTTCCAGCATTTCATCGCATTTATGTATTGATCCATCAGTACCTATAGTAAATTTGTTTGCTAATTTAGCTACACAAGCCGATCCACCCACTTCTAAATCAATACATTGTGCATCATAGCCTAGCTTATCATGTAACCTAGATAGCGATTTGTATGTATCTGTCATATTATCCAAAAATGTATCAGCTAGTGATTTGACTATTTCTCCACCGTAATCTGCTACCGGCCGAACGAACATATCAAATCTATTATCGTCACCAAAATGTTCATTAAAGAATGAGTAGTATTTATCCAATTCATGGGAATGTTCCTTAGTTAAGTTGCCCCTAATCGTTACTCCGATTGAAGCCCTTCGGCTGTTCTCCCTTATGTATCTCAGGTTGTTTATTATCTTATCAAAAGTAGGTCCTCCATTAACTAGCACTCGTTGTCTATCATGTAGTTCTTGAGTACCATCAATGGTTATAGTATAACTAAGCACACGACATTTCAATAACCGGTTAAATATGTCCGAGGTTAATTCATAACCGTTGGTGGTTATTCTAGCCGTATACGGTTTTTTGTGTCTTTTGCATATACCAATCAACCCTTCTGAAATTCGCTCTATAATATCAACCCCAAGAAGTGGTTCCCCTCCAAACCAATCAATTATTAGTCCATTATATTTATGAATATTCTTCTTGACAAAGTTGATTATACCCTGCTGAGTATTATCAGATAAGAAATCCGAACCAAAATCCATATAACAATACTTACATCTAAAATTACAAGCATTTGTTATGTGTACAATTAAATAGAGTACATTATGTGTGGTTCTCCTAGAGATAAGCATATTACGATAGGCCTTCTCATCGACATCTATTGGTACTAAATAACCTCCTGCGACGAGCTTAGTATATGCATCATCATCTTTTAAAAATTTGGAGTTTCTAGTAAGTAGTTCTTTTACATTCTTTACGTTTTCCTCTTTAACACGCATTATACTATCAGTACCATTTGCTGAATTGTAAATAATTACTTCTCGATCAATATCAACAATTCGGTTAAACATTGAAGGTTTATATAATGAATTTTCCATCTAGATTATATCCTCCTTAAAATACCCTATTAGCTAAACTCGCAATGTAATTTAACTTGTCCCGTATATAAATACCATCAATAACGTTGCATTAAGTCGTTTTATTATCTGTCAACTTTTAATAAAGAAAACAATGTCAAAATATGGAAAGGGCTACCCTCCATTACCTCCAGTCTTTTTCACAACGGCAGAGAAAACGATATCTGAACATTCTACCATATAGTCAACCTACATAGCCTGCACCTATTTGATAAACTTGGTTTAGTTTAATGCAACATTAGCGGGATACCACATATTTCCGGCGTAATATAAAAGGTTCAATATGTTAAGCAATATTTTACTTGAGTATCCGCAAAACGTAAATTAATCACTAGTTTAAATGAGTGACTTGGTGCAAGAACCTGTCACTTTAGTTTTTTTAGCTTTTAAAATAGAAATTTGATTTAGCGTACCAAAAATTAGCCTTGTTCTGGGTTTCCTTTAAAGTCATGGTTTAAAACCAGGAGAATTAATTCTAAGTAGCCTATTTTAAGACTAGCTACCTAAATCCGCTCTGCGGTTCTTTAAACCAACCCTTAATTCCTGTCTTTGCATGTGTTAAAGTTGCCAAAGGGTCTATGTTACAATTCCGGACATGATGATTCATGCTAGCATGCAATAGTACTACGTGAAAGGATGATCCATCATGTCTAGAGTTCGTCAAAGTTACGATGATGATTTTAAAAAATGCTGTAAAACTTAGTTATGCTACAACCAAGACTATGAAAGATTTTGCTGCCGACTTAGGAGTTAGCCCAGGACTTATTTATAGCTGGAGAAAGATTTATACTGATACCGGGGATAAGACCAAGCTGACCAGCAGCACTAATCTTTGAGACAACTCCAAATTGAAAATGCTGAGTTAAAGATGGAAAACGAAATGCTAAAAAAGTAGCGGCCTACTTTGCGAAACACCTGAAGTAAAATATCGCTTTGTTTATGAGAACGGTGAGTATCCCGTTACAATTTGGGTCGTTTTATTAAAATTTTCAAACAGTGGCTATTACGACTAGCTAAAAACGAAAAAAGTATAAAGAGGCCATAAAAAATATTTTCATTGATAGCGGCGGCACTTATGGTCCAGATCGAGTCTGTGGAGTACTTAGAAAACAAGGATA
>JAAZLH010000376.1 GCA_012799415.1 Candidatus Epulonipiscium sp.
CAGAAGAAACAATGGATCTAGTACAGAGGACAAAGTATTATCTGGAATATATGGATGATGAAGAAGCACTAGCGAAGTTAGAAGATGTGGTGTATTGGAGAGATTTAGAGTTAGAAGCGGCGACGGGAACAAGTAAGGAAAATTGGCGAAAGTGGAATACAGATGGAGGAAAGATAGATTATCAATTAACAGAGGAAGGCATAGAAATATATAATCTTGGAGAAGGGCTTGGAGGTATCTATACACGTAATTTTACATTAAAACCTTCAACGGAATACCAACTTATTGTTAAATTACTAGGACAAGATATGAAAACTGATATGGAAGTAGCGGTAACAAGTATTAGTGGAACAAGTACCCAAATGAGAGAAAATATATTCTTGAAAGATGATCAAGTAGAGATATATGTAATAAACTTTACAACAACTAGTGATATACAACAAGAGGGTCAACGAATTGTATTTAATCATCCAGGAGGAACGAAAGGTTGTTGTATTACTAAATATATTATGCTTAAAAAAGTAAAGGATGAGAAAAAATGATAGAAAAAATTTATCTTGCCTCACCACATATGAGTGATGAAGGTTATGAAATGAAATATATACAACAAGCATTTGACACCAACTGGATTGCTCCTCTTGGTGAAAATGTAAATGAATTTGAAAAAGAACTAGCTACCAAAGTGGGAGTTAAATCAGCTGCAGCATTATCAGCAGGTACAGCTGCCATTCATATGGCACTTAAAGCTGCTGGAGTTGGTGAAGGAGATATTGTATTCTGTCAAGATCTTACTTTTTCAGCTACATCCAATCCAATTATATATCAAAATGCAACGCCAGTTTTTATTGATAGTGATTATAAAACTTGGAATATGGATCCAGTAGTATTAGAAGAAGCCTTTGAAAAGTATCCAAATGTAAAGGCGGTTTTGGTTGTTCATCTTTATGGATTTTCTGCTGATATAGATAAAATTTTAGAAATTTGTAAGAAACATAATGTAGTTTTAATAGAAGATGCTGCTGAATCTTTAGGTACCTTATATAAAGGTCAATATACAGGAACTTTTGGAGAATATGGTGTATTTTCTTTTAATGGTAATAAAATCATTACTACTTCAGGTGGTGGGATGCTTGTTAGTAATAATGAAGAAAGAATTGCTAAGGTTAGATTTTGGTCAACTCAAGCAAGAGATAAAGCAAGACATTATCAACATAGTGAACTCGGTTATAACTATAGAATGAGTAATATTCTTGCAGGTATTGGTAGAGGACAGCTTAAAGTATTAGATCAAAGAATAGCTAAGAAAAAATATATCTTTGAGTTTTACAAAAGGGAGCTTGGTGAACTGGAAGGTGTTCAGTTTATGCCTATTAATGAATGGAATGAACCAAATTATTGGTTAAGTTGTATGACATTAACTGGGCAAGTGAGACCGATTGATATTATGGAAACACTTGAGAAGGAAAATATTGAATCAAGACCTATTTGGAAACCAATGCATATGCAACCATTTTATGAAGATTTTGATTTCATTGGAAAAGGGATTTCTGAAAAAATCTTTGAGAATGGTATTTGTTTACCAAGTGATACGAAAATGACAGATGAAGATTTGAGTAGAGTTGTAGAGGTTATAAAAAGATTATGGAAGTAGATTGGATGATGGTATTGAGAATTATTAATTTGTTTTTAAAAAGATTACTTGATCTTTTTGGAAGTTTGATAGGTATTATTATTCTTTCACCAATGTTGATTATTATTGCTATTGCTATTAAGTTAACATCAAAAGGTTCAGTGTTTTTTAGCCAAGAACGCCTTGGCAAAAATGGTAAGGTTTTTAAAATTCTTAAGTTTAGAACAATGGTAGTAGATGCTGAGAAACTAGGTGATGGATTATTTATAAAAACAGAAGAAGATATTAGAATTACTAAGATAGGCAAATTACTTCGGGCAACTAGTTTAGATGAACTTCCACAACTTTTAAATGTACTAATGGGAGAGATGAGTTTGGTAGGGCCTAGACCACCAGTACCGTATCATCCATATAAGTATGAAGAGTATAATGAATTTCAAAGAATAAGATTTGATATGAAACCAGGTATGACTGGTTTAACACAGGTTACTGTTAGAAATTCTGTCCCTTGGGACGAGAGAATACCAATTGATATTGAATATGTAGAGAATTTTAATGTATGGTTTGATATTAAAATTTTATTTAAAACTGTAAAAAAAATTTTCAAGAAAGAAAGTATATACACTCAAGCAGAAAAAAAAGTTACATTAAGTTCCAAGACAAATTTAAAGGTTTAGTAAAACAATAGAAGTGGATGATATTGATGTATATTAGTATTCGTAAATTTGAGGAGAAAGATATACCATATAAAGTTAAATGGATTAATAACGAAAATAATAATAAGTATTTACACTATGATTTACCTTTAAGAGAAGATAAAACATTAATTTGGTTTAGAAGAATTCAGAATAGAACAGATAGATTGGATTTTACGATTATTTATAGCGATGAGCCTGTTGGCTTGATAGGTTTGCTAAATATTGATAAGAAAAATAAAAAGGCAGAATATTATATTTGTCTTGGTGAAGAGAAGTATAAAAGGAAAGGAATAGCTTATGCTGCTTCAATGTTATTAATTGATTATGCCTATAATGAATTATATCTAAATAAAATATATCTTTATACAGAAACAAGTAATAGTAAAGCCCAAATATTATTTGAAAAGATTGGCTTTAAAAAAGAAGGATTACTAAAAAATGATCTTATTCATAATGGAAGAAAAATAGATAGATATATATATGGACTAGATTTAGAGAGGTATTTAAATTAAGGTGGTAAATAAAATGGAGATAGAAAGATTTAATGCAACACCGATCCATAGATTAAGTGAAAAATTAAATAATAATCATTTCTATATAAAACGTGATGATCTTATTCCTATATCATTTGGAGGTAATAAAGCAAGAAAAGCAGTGCTGTTTTTTCAAGATATAATGTTCAAGGGTGCTGATTGTGTTGTAACTTATGGTAGCAGTAGTTCTAATCATTGTAGAATTATATCTAATATAGCCGCATCTAAAGGATTACAGTGTTATATTATATCTCCATCAGAAACAAGTCAGACTACTTCAAATAGTAAAATGATAAAATTATTTGAAGCAGAAGTGATTCGATGTCCTATATCTGAGGTGAGTAAGACAATTAGCAAAAAAATAGAAGAGTTAAAAAATCAAGGATATAACCCTTATTTTATACAAGGTGGGGGTCATGGGAATCTTGGAACTCAAGCATATGTAGATGCCTATAAAGAGATAAAAGAGTATGAGAATAATAAATACTTATGTTTCGATTATATCTTTCACACTTCAGGTACTGGAACTACTCAAGCTGGGCTTGTTTGTGGGCAAATACTTAATAGAGACAATAGGAAGATTATTGGGATAAGTAATGCTAGACGAAATCCTTATGGAAGACAAGTTGTACTTGATAGTGTAAATAGTTATTTAAATAGTTTAGAAAAAGAGCATGTAACAATAGATAATATTAACTTTATAGATGATTTTGTTTTGGATGGTTATGGTTCTTATAATAAAGATATATTACATACTATTAAACAAGTTTTATTACATGATGGAATTCCTTTAGATACAACCTATACTGGGAAAGCGTATTGGGGAATGCAAGAATATATTAAGAACAATCAAATTATAAATAAAAATATTTTATTTATACATACAGGTGGTACACCGCTATTTTTTGATGATTTGGGGGAACTGATAAATGAATGAAGAAATAAATATATTATTATTAAGTTGTGGAACAAGGAATAAAATTGTCCAATACTTTAAAAAAGAAATAGGAGATCGAGGACTGGTTATTGCAACGGACTGTAGTGAATTTGCACCAGCTCTCTATGATGCAGATAAACATTATATTGTCCCT
The DNA here is from genome assembly GCA_012799415.1 of Candidatus Epulonipiscium sp. Taxonomy (GTDB): domain Bacteria; phylum Bacillota; class Clostridia; order Lachnospirales; family JAAYNZ01; genus JAAZLH01. The sequence continues at coordinate 3,953 of JAAZLH010000376.1, forward strand.
AAGATGAATGAAGAAGGATATTTGGATGTTATTTTTTCTATTTGTAAAGAAAATAAAATAAAAGCTGTTCTCTCTCTTATTGATCCAGAACTAAGTTTACTTGCTGAACATAAGCAAGATTTTTTAGATATTGGAACGCTGCCCATTGTTTCTGAATATGAAATAGTTGAAATGTGTTTTAATAAATATTCAATGTACAAATTTTTAACGCAAAATGGGTTTAATACTATGAGAAGTTATATAGATAAAGAAGTATTTTATCAAGATTTGAAAGTAGGTAAGATACAGTATCCTGTTTTCGTAAAGCCAGTTAAAGGAAGTGCGAGTATTAATATAAACAAGGTGACATCCAAAGAAGAAATTAATTTGTTATTTAATAAATATGATAATTTAATGATACAGGAATTTATGGATGGTACTGAATATGGTGCTGATGTGTATATAGATATGATTACTAGTGAGCCAGTAGCAATTTTTACTAAAAAAAAGATTAAGATGAGAGCTGGAGAAACTGATAAATCAGTATCTATAAAAGATAAGAAACTTTTTGAGTTAATTAAGAGATTTGTTAAGAAAGCTGGTTTTAAAGGAATTATTGATATTGATATTTTTGAAGTAAATGGCGAGTATTACATTTCCGAAGTTAACCCACGTTTTGGAGGGGGATATTTACATGCATACGAGTGTGATATTAATGTTCCAAGGATGATTGTTAATAATCTTATTGGTAAAGTGAATAAAGATGTTATTGGTAAATATGATTCACATGTTTACATGATGAAATTTGGAGATATAAAGATTAAAAGATAAGTTATATTTCTGAATAACTTGTCGATGTATTTTTGAGATATTATTAGAATGAATCAAAGTGTAGTATTATTTATATAATTAAAGTTATTTTATATTTAAGAAATTAAAGAATTAAAGTTGGTGAATATATTGAAAGACATATTGATTATTTCACATTTCACACAAGTTCCTGGTGAAGTGGGTAATGGAAGATTTCATTATATAGCAGAAAAAATTAATAAGAATAATGCAAATGTTGAAGTTATAACTTCAAGTTTTTCGCATAAGACTAAGAAAAAAAGGATTGTAAGCGATAACCAAAGAAATAGTATTAGTTATAAACTTACTATGCTTTATGAACCTAGTTACATGAAAAATATATCTATTAAACGATTTTATAGTCATTATATACTGGGTAAAAGCATAAAAAAATATTTAAAGAACAGAAAAAAACCAGATATTATTTATTGTTCGGTACCATCAATTAGTGTAGCAAAGGTTGCAGCTCAATATGCTAAAAAAAACAATATTAGATTCATTATTGATGTTCAAGATTTATGGCCTGAGGCTTTTAGGATGATTTTTTGTATACCTATTTTAAATGACATATTATTTTATCCAATAAAACGACAAGCTAATTATATATATTTTGCAGCAGATGAGATTGTAGCTGTTTCACAAACGTATGCTAATAAAGTTCTTAATGTCAATAAAAGATGTCATAAGGCATATAGTATTTTTTTGGGAACAGAATTAGAGCTTTTTGATAGATTAAAAGAAAAAAATAAAGTTATAGAAAAACCAATGAATGAAGTATGGCTTACATATATAGGAACCTTGGGACAAAGTTATGACTTAATTTGTGTGATGAAGGCTTTGAAAAAATTACAAGATAAAGGAATTAAAAATATTAAATTTATTGTTATGGGGGATGGTCCACTCAAATCAAAATTTGAAATTTATGCAAAACAACAAGATATAAATGTAGAGTTTACTGGTAGATTAGATTATGGACAGATGATAGGTATGCTAGTGGTATGTGATATAGCTGTTAATCCAATCAAAGTTGGTTCAGCAGGAAGTATTATAAATAAAGTAGGTGACTATGCAGCAGCAGGATTGCCAGTTCTTAATACACAAGAATGTCAAGAATATAGAAATATTGTTGAAAAATATAAGATAGGATTAAATTGCAAAGGCAATAATTCAGATGACTTAGCAGGTAAATTATTAAAATTATATGAAAACAAAAATTTAAGAAAAATTATGGGGAAAAATAATAGGAGATTGGCTGAAGAAAAATTTGATAGGTCAAAAACATATAAAGAAATTATTCAATTATTTGAGTAAAAATTAAATAAAATAATGTTGAAAATTACAATAATCAGATTAAAAACATAATAAATTTATTTGGTTATGATAACTGAATGATAGCAATACATAAATATAGATATGAAAAGTTTAATATGGTATATGATATACATGTTAATTTAAATAGCTGATTGTTAATTTTTATAGTCTTAAATCATAACCTTTAGATCTAAGTTATGAGTAAGCTGTAGAAATAGTAATGATTTATTATAAGTGGATAAAAGTTTTTTCCAAAGAAATTTTTCAAAGAAGGAACAATTACAACTAAGGAGTATTGGATTATATAAAAACGTATTATTCACATTAAATGGAGGTAATTATGAAGATTCTTATATTGTGTGATCATTATCCTATATCACCTAGGGTAAAAAAGATTAGAAATTCCTTAATAAAATTATATCCTACTTCTATTGTTAAAATATATGCTTGGAATAGGAGCCATAGAAGCATAGTAGAAGAGTATGTAAGTTCATTTGACCAAGATATAGGGTATGGTAATAAACTAAATAAATTATTAAATTTATATAAGTTTTTTAAATCAGCTAAGAAAGTCGTAAATGAATTTAAGCCACAGTATATTCATGCTATAGATATAGAAATGTTAATAGTATCAATGTTAATGTATTCAAGATGTAAATTAATATATGAGGTATATGATATTAAATTTTTAAAAAATAGATTTTTAAACTATATAAGAGAAAAAATAGAATTTTTTATCATAAAAAAATATGCATACGCAGTAATACTAGCTTCACCATATTTTAATATTTATTATAAAAGAAATGAATTTCAAGGAGTAAAAATAATTACTATTAATAATAAACCTTCTAAATTGTTACATACTCAAACAAAAAATAATTATATGAATAAATATAAGGATTTAATAATTAATAAGATTGTTATAGGGTTTATAGGGACAATTAGATATCAGAACATACTTATAAATTTAATTGATGCCTGTAAAGATCTAGATAATGTAATAGTTTTACTTTCAGGAAGTGGACCATCTTTTAAACATATTGAGGCTTATGTTAAGAGCAATAGTTTAGAGTCAAAAGTTATTATGACAGGAAGATTTAACAGTGAAGATCTTAATTGTATCTACGAATTTTGTGACTACATATGGGCTGCGTATCCTAACAAAGATTTAAATGTAAGATATGCAATAAGCAATAAATTTTTTGAATCTATAGTATTTAGAAAAAAAATAATAGTTTCTGAATCTACTATGATCGGAGAATATGTTAGTAAAAATAATATTGGCTTAACAGTAGATCCATATAATGTTGAAAAAATTAAATTGATATTGAAGCAATTAGGGAAATATAATTATGAGCGTGTTAAGCATTATATAGGAGAAGGATTATATTGGGAAGAAGAAGAAAAAGAATTATTTAATATTTATAATGATATTGAAAAAAAATATACAAGGTGAAAAAAATGTGGCCATATTTTTTTATAGTATTTTCTATACTACTATTACAAATTGAATTTTCAAAAAAAAACACTAACAAAATTAGGTATTCCTTAGCTTTTTTATTGTTATTTAGCTTTGCTGCATTAAGAGGTAATGGGAACGGTGATTATTTTTCTTATCTTAAATATTCTACTTTTATTACATCTATAGATAATGTTTTAAATTCAAATTTTCCAATGGAAATAGGATTTAGAATAATATCCTATGTTGTTAATAAACTAGGTATTCATCAACAAGCTGTTATTGTTATTATGAATTTGATTAGCTTAATTTGTATTTATAAGTTTATTGAGAACTATTCACCTGATAAAATACTTTCTATTTTATTTTTTCTTCCTATATATTTTCAGTTTGACATGCATGCTGCTAGGACTGCAGTGGCTATAGGGATAAGTACTTTTAGTTTTAAATATCTTCATCAAAGAAAACCATTAAAATATTTATTAGTAATTTTATTAGCTAGTTTTTTTCATAAAACAGCAATGATTCTTATTATAATGTATTTTGTAGGAAATATAAAAATAAATAGATATTTAGGATTAATGTCTATTTTGGGAGCAAGTTTATTAACAAAATTTGTTTCTTTCAGTAGTGTAATATTACATATGCTTAAGTTTTTTCGGTTAAATTCTTTCGCACATAGATATTACATTTATACACAAAGTCAAGCATATGGTTACTCTTATAAATTATATGATCCTAGGTTATTTTTAGTTATTGGTATATATACATTAGCTAAAATTTTACTTGATAATTCTGATGAGTTACAAAATTTATTAATAAATTATATATGGATGAATGCCTTATTGATGATTATTTTTAGTGAGCATACAGTATTTGTTACAAGATTAACATGTTATTTTAATATTTATACCATTATATTAATTCCTTATATAATTTCTAACCATAGAATTATAAGCAATAGAACATTATATAATTTAACTAAATTATCTTATATATATATATATATATCATACATACTAGCATTATTAAGTGGTGCTGTAGAATATAAGTTATTTTTTATTTAAGTTAATAAAAATTCGGTAGTATATAATATTTTGTGTAAATAGAAATAGGAAAGTCACTCGTTATGGCTATCATATTAGGTAACCACATTAAAATATTTCTTATTAGGACTTCCTTATGACTTAGAGATTTAAAAGAAATACTTTTATATTTAAATTTTAATTTAGAAGAAGTTATCTATGATGAAAAGAATGATGGAATTATTGATGAAATGTGTGGTACACAAAGTCAAAGTACGAAATTCAATTAAAAATATAAGTAAAAAAAGGGTAACAGTGTTTTTATCAAGGATCTGAAAGCTATATATGAGTCCGTCTTGATGTACCTAAAATGACTTTAGATAACTTAACAATGAAATGGGATAAAGTATATCTAAGAGTAGTTGATTTAGATTACCTATTTACTTATTTTAACTACCTAGAATCTATTCGAAAAGCTATCTATACAACGAACTGGTTTGAGTGTTTTCATATGGAAGCAAGATATGTTACAAAAACAAAAGATAGCTTTTCAAACGAAGAAGCTTGTGAAAAACTAATTTATTTTAAGGTAATTGTTTACAATTCAACTTGGGTTTCTAAAAAGCTAAGAGGTTTTTTAACAGTTTACGATGACTCACAAAAAATGTTCTAATAGAGGTATTCCTAAAGTTATTTACATAACATACTTGACACTATCGAAATCATTATAAGGAAGTAATATTCAATTGTTTTTCACATTATATATTGACACTCATGTACAATATATTCACTAATTAGTTGTTCGAATTATTTGAATATCTGTTATTATTTTTGGATATTGTTGAAGACCTCTTTTGTTTTAATTATTAGTATTGTATTGTGTGGTTCAACTTTTTATATTCGCAGATATATAATAATATTAAACATTAGGATGCATGATAAAAAGATTGTAATTAATTTTAAAATTTAAATTTAGCAAGGGGTGTTTATAGTGGATAGAAGATTAAAAATAGGATTGTTTGGTATGTATGGTTTATATAATTATGGTTGTGAGGCTATTGTTAGAGGGACTTATGAATTAATAAAGCAAGCATGGCCTAATAGTGAGATAATATTATATACACGTTTTCCTCAAGATGACCGACAAGTAGTAAAGGATTTAATTATTACTGTAAAACAGGCACCAGAAAATAAAGGAGCCTTGTTAAGACGTATAATAAATAGATTTTTGAGGGGTATTCATGCAAAAAGAAAATTACTTATTTGGGATGCAGAAACTGTAGCAGATGAATGTGATATAGTATTTTCTGTAGGAGGAGATATATATACCATACCAAAATATATTTTAAATAATAATAAAGAAACAAGACATAGCGGAATTGTTGAATTTGGTAAAATAATAATGAAGAACAAGCCTTATGTAATTTGGGGAGCATCAATAGGACCTTTTGGTGATAAGAAGGAAGTTCAGGATTATTATTTTAAACATCTAAGCCAAGTTCAACAAATATTTTGTAGTGGTGTTAGTATATAAGTGTGGACACGAAAAGTTTAACACGGTAAAATGAGTACAAGAAAGGTGTGTTAAACAATGTTCAAAAAGAACGGTATCCGATATACGGATGATTTTAAACAACAGATAGTA
>JAAZLH010000377.1 GCA_012799415.1 Candidatus Epulonipiscium sp.
GATAGATGTAGAAAACCGCATTGAAAGATTAAAGTCTTATTTAAAAAACAAGAATTAAATTTGGTTTTTAAGCTTATATTTTTACTAATAGTTAGTGGTTTTTGTAAAGAAAAAAGGACATAAGAACAGATTATTTTAACTGACAAATTAATTGTATAATAATTGGGAGGGGCTAAAATGGAAATAAAGAGGATTGGGAAAAATAAGAAAGGCTATGCTAATTATAGAATTCTAACAAGGTAAGAACTATAGTAAGATAACACTTGTCATATAATCTGTTTATGAGGTTGTCAACAATAATAGAAAAATAAGGGGGATTTAAAATGTTGAAAGAAGATCCAAAATCTAACCAAGTGGTTACTAATACTATCTTAAATGAATTTAAGAAAAGCGGATATAAAGGCTTTACAGCTAGACCATGGAATTTTTATCAAGCAGCAACAAGTCTTTGGTGGCTTGTACCTTCAAAAGAATGGCCAGCATATAAGTATGGGAAAATAGCTATATATAGAGAGAAAGATAAATATAGAATAGGCTTACATGTTGAAAAAGGCATAACAAAATTTGTTGCAGATGCGTTATCAATACCAATTAAAGACCATGAAAAGGTAGTTATTAGAGATGACTGGAAATGGAATGGTTTTCTAAGGGATGTTAAAAGTGGCAAGTTACAAAAAGTTCTAAATAAGATTACAGATGAAATGAATAAGTCTTTAAAAATAATCATACAACTTTCTGATTATAATGGACCAGATTCCAAGATAGTTGAGTTTGAAGGTTTAGAATTAGGTAATAGCATAACATTTGATTTTTTCAATAGTGAGTTAAAATGTATAAAAGAGCAGACAAAAGGAGATATGAATAACTATACCAATATTAACACTATTTCAGAATTGGCAGAAGTATTTGAAGATGATAAGAATCAATGGTATTGGATAGATGTATATATATTGTTTGAAGTTGATGAGAATGAAGTGTTGGATCCTAGTGAATATGCTTTTGTCTTTATAGAAAATTATAAAGAAATATTTGAATAGTAAATAAGAATTAATAGAATCTAATTTAAAATATATTAAAATTATTACTGGAAAGTTTAAATGTTAACTTAGATTTGCCGCTTATTTAGAAGAAAAGCTTAACTGAGAAAGTAGTTCGATTTAACTGGAGAGGGGATGATTATATGAAATTTGATGTTTTACAATCAAAACCTAGTTCAAAAACACTTAGGATGCCACATCAGCAAGAAGCAGTAGATAGATTAAATCAATATTTTAATATTGATAATCCAGAAGGATCACAAAGTGGACTATTGGTTATGCCTACAGGAAGTGGAAAGACTTTTACAACTGTTAGTTGGCTATTAAATACAGGGGTTGCAAATGGATATAGGATACTTTGGTTAGTACATAGACAAGAATTAATTAACCAAACTTACTATGAATTGTAAGCGTCAAATAATATGGTGGCTGGAAAAGATATAAAATATGTTGTAAGCTATGTTTGGATCATTTGCAGAAGGTTTGAATATCTGCACTCCATGGAAGATAGTCTTCTAAAAACTCGGGATTCTGTCCAAATTGTACGCCTGGCAATTCACTGAAAATAAAGTTCAGATATTTATAAGGATTAAGGCCATTAGCCTTAGCACTTTCAATGATGCTATAGACAGCAGCACTTGCGGCGGCACCTCTGGGGCTACCGCTAAACAGCCAATTTTTCCTTCCTATAGTGAAAGGGCGTATACTATTTTCAGCTAGATTATTGGATATGGAGCAGTCACCATCTTTCAAATAGTTCATAAATTCTTCCCTATGATTTAAGGCATAGTAAATAGCCTTGCCCAATTTTGATTTTGGGAGGACTTTTTGATTGATGCTATGTAGCCATGCCCAAAAGGCATCTAAAACGGGCTTTGCCTGTTCTAGACGCTTAAGTTCTCGATCCTTGCACGAGAGCTGCTCAAGAGTCTTTTCAATCTCGAATAGCTTATTACAATATCTTATGCCTTGGCCTGCAAGGGTAGCCTCGGAACTATTTATGTCTTTCGGAAGCGCATCCACGAAATTCCTCCGAAGATGGGACCAGCATAGGCACCTTGTAATCCCCGAAATTCTATTGTACCCTGAGTAGGCATCTGTATGTAGAAAACCTTTGAATCCTTTCAAGAATTCCTGAGGATACTTACCGCCCCTGCCAGGCTGATACTGGAATATCCTGATTGGCCGCTGGCTATGCTTGCCGGTACTGTATACCCACATGTATGAATCGATAGTATTCTTTCGCCCCTTTTCATTCATAACCTGTACAGTTGTCTCATCAGCATGCAAGTACGTCTCTCCAAGAAGCTTTTGATGCATTAGGTCAACTAAGGGCGCTAGCCAATCACGGGACGCAACCAAGACCCAATTAGCCATAGTGGCGCGGCTTAATCCTACACCCAGTGACTCCCATTCTTTTTCCTGACGATAAAGGGGAAGAGCGTTGACATATTTTTGATGCATAACCCATGCAACGGTAGAAGGAGATGCCATGGAATGCTGAATGACTGGATATGGCATTGGCGATTTTTCCATATAAGGCTCCCCATTTTTGCGGCAAGCGCGGCATTCAAAGGTTTCACGATAATAATCGATGGCCCTAACCTTTGCGGGAATGAATTCAATTTCTGTACGTATAAATTCTTCACCTACCGATACGAGGTCTGTACCGCAGCACTCACAGCTACGATCTCTTTCATCTAAAGTGCAGAGTCGTTTATCATGAGGAACATCCTTTAATATCTCCGCCCGTTGCCCTCTAAACTTTGTCCTGCGATAACCCTTTACTTCTTTAAGATCGGGTTCCGGCGCTTTAGGATTTGCCTCAGCTTCCGCTTCATCAAAAAGAGACATCTGTCCCTTGGATAGGGCCGATGTCTTTTCAGAACTTCTGCCGTAGAGCTTACGAGTCAGGTAAGCAACAGATTCATGGAGCTGTTTGTTCTCTCGCTCCAATTCCAATATGCGGTTTGTAAGTGTAGTTAGCCGCTCTGCTGTGCTCATAAATTACCGTTCCTTCTAGTCTTTTTATTACATTAATTGTAACACAAAAACACTAAAAAGGATAGTATTTATGAGCATTTAAAGAAACTTTTTTATCTAAATACAAGCGTCAATATTGACCCTTTTAACCGCTTTAGGTTGGTCAATTGATAAGCCCTCTAGAAGCCATCGAAACTCCTGGGATGTAATGGTTCTAACATCTTCCGGAGTCATAGGCCATTGGAATTTTCCATTCTCCAGCCGTTTATAAAGGAGGACAAAACCATCACCTTCCCAATAAAGCGCCTTCATGCGATCGCGACGTCTGCCGCAAAAAAGAAAAAGACTATTTTGGAAAGGATCTAATTGAAAGTTTTGCTGAACGATTGCTGCAAGCCCGTCTATGGCTTTGCGCATATCAGTGTATCCGCATGCTATGTAGATTTTATCCGCCTTTGAAATGTCACCTAACATTTTTAAGCGCCCTCAGAGTATTTTCAATTAACGCTGCGGATGCATCGTTATGAAGCTCTAATGTCACAGAACCTAAACGCAAAACTATATCGCATGAAGACTCTAGAGCTGCAGAATTAGTTATGTCGCTATGGATTGGTATATCAACTGGTACAATTGTATTATTTTTCGCTCTATCGCCAGAACCGCTTTCACAAGCAGCTTCCCGTACCTTTCGTAGCCAATAGTAGTAACTATTCTCGCTAATGTTATGCTCTCTGCACCATGCTGATACCGTCTGACCACTACCCATGCATTCTTGGATAATCCGGGACCATTTATTCAATCTATATTTCCGTGTAGCTTCTCTAGTACTCAACTTTAAACCTCCTTGGAGCTTTCAAGTTATACTTGGAAAACTTGAAATACTTTAGTTTAAAGTATTGTCTCATAAGTTGAGAAAAATTTCTATACACCTACTTATTTGACGCTTACTATGAATTTATAAGTCAACTGGGAGATTTGAAAGACTATGGTATCAAATCCTTAAATATCATGCCCATATCCCTATGTGTTAGGATTGTTGTCGTATAGAAAAATATTGTACACTAGTATACAATGGAAATACGATAACATCTAAGGAGATAGATTATGTCTAGGATTGAGAAAGAAAGAAGACGTTATACAGCCGA
>JAAZLH010000378.1 GCA_012799415.1 Candidatus Epulonipiscium sp.
CTCTCCTTGTAAAGGTTCTGTAGTGTAAATCCCTACATTCACCCTCTCATCCTCTGTATATACCATCCGACCAACTTCATCGATACGTACATTAATTGAATCAAGATGATAGTACATTTGGACTGTATCTTTTTCATTTATATCATCTATAAAATCTAACACTACTAACATGCAATCATCTATCATTCCAATCATTCTCTTGTGAATAGCAGGCTCATAATTATGATGTTCTGCAATAGCATACATATAATTTTCTTCCTGTACTGCTGATAAGATAAAGCCTTGTTTCTGAGGACCATAAGCAAAAGAAGATTGATATTCAAAGGGATCTTTATTATTGATAGTTACCGTATTATGCCATTGTGGTGATTTAAATTGACGTCTTTGTGGTGTGTCTTGGTAAGTATAGTATCCTGGGTCCACTAATAAGGTTTTACCTAAAGCCGTAAAATCAAATCCCATGGGATCCATATGAGTATGAGATGTGTGAACAGGACTATAACAAGCAAAAAATAAGCTTAAGGCCTCTTTTGACCAATCTGTTCTCATGGCAACTTGTTTTGTAGTTTTTTGCCACGATAAGGTTGGCATATTACATTTTGTAACAGGCTTCTTAAGATCATCAGCAAACTTAGAAACATCGTTTAAAAACCATATATGACTTTTAATTACATTTAATAAGCTTTTTCTATCCGTAAACTTCTCTAAAATTGATAAACAATCTACCCGATCAAAAGCTAAATAACCATAGAATCCTCCCATCAATGCACCTTGATTGGATCTTGAATCTCCCCAAGGCACTAATTTTCCTGTGGGTCGGAAAGAGTAAATGGAATATTCTAAGCTTTTTTCTAATCTATCTTTATATTCCTCTGAAAAATCCATATCAAAGTCTCTTACAATTAAAAGTGCTAATGTAAACCAGCGAACACACCCGTTATGGTACATAGGACAGCCCTCGATATGGGCTCCATCATCTGTCATTTGTACTTCCATGCATCGCTCTAATTCACTAATGGCTTGTTTTCTCCACTTTTCTGCATTTTTAAACTCCGGAAAATAGCATGCTGCCCACAACAGTCCTAAATTCTCCATAATATAATGGTTATGATCTGCTTCTGGGAAAAATAAAGGACATACTTCTGCTAATACTTCAGCTTGTTCATAAACAGATATGGCAAATTTCTCTAATAATTCGGGTGTCATCAAATCTGTATCCATCAGATGTTCGATTACTTTAGGCCAACTTTTATGAAGACGAATCCCTACTTCTAAACTCCTCCAACCATTAATATCATTGAAATTCTTATAAGCTGCTTCTAAATCTCCTTTGATCAATTCAGGGCGCGGCATTGTATCGATCCAATTATTGAGTTCTGCAATAACTTTATGTGCATACTTTTCTTCTTGTGTTAAAGTATAAGCAGCCAATAAAGTAACCCAATGATTCATTCTATTTAATTGCCAAATATATTCGTTGGTATTGTATGTGTTTTCAGTCCAAGTAGGTGGATTTCCTGCGAAGGCAAACTCCCCTCCGGTTCCTGGCAACTTAACTTTTCCTTCCATGCCATATTGAGCATAATTTAATAAGTATTCTTTGATTTCTGGAAAATAAGATGCAATCTTTTCTCCTTTTTCTTTTACAGAAATACCGCGTCGTTTTTCAACCTCTTTATAGCGATTTTTAACTCTTTGATAAAACTCTTCTTGACTGAGAGGTTCTTGTAAAATTGTATTTAATCTCATTTTTGTTCCTCCATTCTATTTGACCTATATCCAGCATTTTTATAGTTGGGATCCCCATTGGGCCCAAATCCTAATTCATTACGTCGACTCCTAAATTTTTGGATGATTTCGTCATACTCTGGATCCTCTATATAATCTACGGTCTCTTTTGGGTCTCGTTTTAAATCAAAAAGTACTTCTGGTAGATCTTCACCATAATATTGATACTTTAAATGGTCCCACTTAATCATCAGATATTTCCCATGGTATTGAGATATACTTTCATTTTCCCAGGAGTCCCCTTGTCCTTCTAGTAAAGGAACCAGGCTCCTACTATCTAGATTATCTGGTATGGGAATTCCGGTTAACTCACATAAAGTAGCAAATAAATCGCAAAGATTTACGTTTTCATATCGAGTGACCCCACCTTCAAACTTGTTTGGCCATCGTATAATTAAAGGTACACGAGCACTGGATTCATAAAATTTCTGTTTCATCCATACACTATGCTCCCCTAACATCTCTCCATGATCACTAGTATAAATGATAATCCAATCATCTAAGTCTTGTCCCACATATTCAAGTCGATCTAATATTGTGCCAAAATGCTCATCTGCTTTTTCTACCAAAGAATAATAGGCCGCTACGCATCGCCTCATTTCTCTTTCTGATACATCAATACCTACTCGTATTTCTTTCTCACGTAAGTAGGGATGTTCACTGACTTGTTGATCTAAGTATAAAGGAACACGATTTAAGTAATAATTAAACTTGTCTGCCTCTGCAGTATACGGATAATGAGGTTGTGTCAAACTGACCTTTAATAATAAGGGCTGTTGAAGTCGTTCTTTATCATAATAAGGACTGTTAAAATATTCATCGATAAAGTTCAGAGCTCCTTGGACAGTATATGCATCTTCTTTGACCTGCCTAGCTTCTCCGATCCCCGCTCTTTTGATTTCCTTTTCAATAGACCATCTTGTTTCTGATTTTGGACGTATATAAGATTTAAACTCTTCTTCTTTTTTTCCTGGAATATGATTAGAAGTAACATACATCTCACTTCCTATTCGCTGAGTCCATCCTTGCATTTGATCCTGCCCTGTATGATGTAACTTCCCACATGCTACTGTAGCATAGGCGTATCTTGAGAAAAGCCTTGCAAAAGTTTCGTAACCTGGGGCTAAATCATCTTCAAAGCGTTCACATTTACAAGTTTTTGGTAATTGTCCTGCCATCATTGATTGTCTGGCAGGAATACATTGAGGATGTGGAGTATATGCTTGATGAAAAACAACACCTGTCTCTGCTAGCTTATCTAAATTAGGTGTTTTAACTACGTTATTTCCTGCATAGCCAAAAAGATCTGGCCTATGCTGATCATCCATTAAAAATAATATATTAGGTCGCTTATCCATAAAACACCTCTTCTATCTAGTTTAGTTAATTTCGGATTATAAGGAAAGTGCTAAAAACACATTTGTTCAAAGGAGCTAGACAACTCATTAAAATAAGCTTGGAAATCCTTTTAATCTTCCTACTGCTTCTATAAAGAAGTAATCTCCATAAATAATAGGGGTATTAATATATTTATTGGTATTGTGATTGACTGTACCTTTTACAATTAATGCTTCTTCATCCTGATCCCAAGCACCATGTTGTTCATACAATGCTTTTATAATACGAATAGCTGCATCATAATACATCCTAGTTTCATTTGGCTCCACCCATTGAGCTAGTTCTAAAAGCCCGCTAGCTGCACAGGCAGCTGCTGATGAGTCAAAACCCATATCTTCCACAATAGGAGCTCTAAAGTCCCAGAAAGGCATTTGATCTTCTGGTAAGTTGGCTAAAAAGAAGTGAGCCGCTCTCTTAGAAGCTTCTAAGTACCTTTTTTCTTTGGTATAGCGATAACTTAAAGCCATGCCATAAATAGCCCAAGCAACCCCACGAGACCAAGCTGAGTCTGGTGCATATCCTTGCCCCGCTAAAGCTTCGATTCTTTCTCCTGTATCTGGGTCAAATCTTACTATATGATGAACAGAACCATCTGCTCGAATAAATTCTTTTTCTGTAGTATCAGCATGGGCCATAGCAATATATTTAAAACGCGGATCTCCTGTTTCTTCAGAAGCCCAGTATAATAAAGGTAGATTCATCATACAATCGATAATAGCTACCCCTTGTCCATTTGGATAGACTTCTTCTGTCCATGCCCGCAGAAAGTTTCCTTTTATATTAAAGCGACCTGCTAAATGGCTGGCTGCAATCAATCCACGGCGTTTAGATTCTTCATTTCCTAATAATTTATAGTGGGCCACAGCTGATGGAAACCACATAAAACCTACATCATGATGAATACCTGTAAATTCATGAAGAGGACCATCTAATTGTTCTTCTATAGAAATAGCAATATCTCGTAATTCATTGTCTTTTGTATCTTGATAAATTAACCATAAGATACCAGGCCAAAATCCTGCTGTCCACCAACCAATTCTTTCATTATTGTATTTTCCATCTATGGATACATGAGGAAAGGTGGCCCCTATACGTTTACTTGTTTTTCCTACTTTTTCTACAATCTTATCCCATGTTTCATTGATCCACTGTTCTTCTAGTCTCATCATTTTCCTCCCTATTTGACTTGTTATCTAATTTTTTACAACAAAACGTTTACATGTGAAACCACACATAAACGTTTTGTTTACTTGCTATTAGTTGTTTATAAAACGATCATAAGCAGCTTGATAAACTTCAAGAAGTTCTTGCATTCCCATATTATCTAGTGCTTTTAAATAATTTTCCCAGGTTTTTGTTGGATCTTCTGCTCCAAGTATCCATTTTTGTGTCGTTTCAGTAACATGTGTATAAATTGAAACAGATTTTTCATCAATAATTTTTTGTTCTTCAGGTGTAAATCCTAGTGTTGGGAATGGTGTTTGAATATATCCATTCTCAATATACATGTTCATTCCTTCTCTTGCAATAGGATTTAACCATTGTTCCTCATAGAAAAAGTCTTGATGGAAACCAACTTGCATTTGAATTCCTTGATCTTGTAGTGCCTGAGTAACTGGTTTGTCAGAGTTTAAAATATGATCTTTAAAAATTGGTTTTCCATCTACTAAATCATAATGCTCCCCTTCAATACCGAAGTTCATTAGACGCCTTCCTTCTTCACTCCACCAGAAATCTAAATATTTAATAGTTGTGATAGGATCTTTATTATCTTTTGAAATTCCCCAGCCTGTTGGATTTACTAAAGGCCGTGAAGAATATTCCCATGCTTTTCCGTTGATATCTGCTGGAGGTGCAATTGGTTGGAAATCAAAACCTTCAATTTTGTCTTTAAACATATCATTATAACCCGCTGTTGTACCAAACCAGTCATGGGCAAATCCACCTATATTATCACCTAGTAAAATATCTCTTGCTTTTGCACCTCTAGTAAAAGCTTCTGGATCAATAAGCCCTTCTGCATACCATTTTTGTAAATTTTCCATAGCTAATTGATAAGATGATTCCATAGGACCAAACTTTACTTTTCCATCTTCTACATACCATTCATCTCTATCTGTTGTTGTATGAGCACCCCATAACGTAGCTAAAGCAATGGTTTTTTGTCCTTTTGCTCGATCAATAAAAGGAATCTCATCTTTTTTCCCGTTTCCATTAGGGTCTTGCTCTCTAAAAGCTTTTAATACTGTATAAAGTTCGTCTACATCTTTAGGCACAGGTAAATTTAATTTTTCTAACCAGTCCGTACGGATAAAATATCCTTGTGCAGCAGCCCCATCTGGAATAAAGTTAATACTATAAATATTACCATCTGGTGCGGTTAAATATCGCCTAACATCTTCTCTTTCTTCTAAAAATTGTTTAAAATTAGGTGCATGTTCATCGATTAAGTCATTAAGTGGAATAAAAGCACCTTCTGGCCCATATTTAAAGAAGTTTTGTCGCTCTGCGGTAATAATATCTGGAAGATCACCACTTACCATCATAATGTTAAATACTTGCTCACTATCTGTTGCAGATTCAGGTGCTACGCCTTTTAAAGTAACATTTGTAAGTTCAGCAGCTTTCTTAAAAGGTACCCAGTCTTCTGTATATACAAACTTATTATAAATATGAAGATGTATGCTTAAGTCTACTGGCTCCTTACTTACCAATAAACCTGGCAATTCCTCTGCCTGATCTTTTTCACCTTTGTCTTCTCCTTGGGTTACTGGTGTTTCATTTGGTTTGTTATCTGTTTTTTTGCCACAACCTGTAAAAGAAGAAACTGTTAATCCCATAGCCAAGGCAATAGCTAAATATTTTTTTGCTTTCATCAATAAATCCTCCTCTTAATATAGTATCTCCCTCTATATAAAAACTTTATAAAGTCTTTATATCTCTTCCACTTTGACAGCATTTTAACCTTTTACAGATCCTATCATCAATCCTTTTTCAAAATACTTTTGTATAAAAGGATAGATAACAATCATGGGTATAGCTGCAATAATAATAGTTGCATAAATAACGGTTTCTTGAGAGATTTGTGTAGCCATATCTCCCACAGCTGCCATTTCTTCCCCTACATTCATTTCTACAATGAGCTTTTTCAACCATACTTGTAAAGGGATCTTGTTAGGATCTTTTAAAATTAACATTGCCCAAAAATAACTATTCCATCGTTGCACTGCATAATAAAGGGAAATAGTCGCAATGGCAGGTTTAGATAAAGGTAATATAATTTTAGATAAAATAACTAAATCATTAGCACCGTCTATTTTAGCTGACTCTTCTAATTCCTCAGGAAGGGATTGGAAGTAAGTCCTAAGAAGTACCACATAAAAAGCTGTACAACCAAAAGCGATAATTAAAGTGATTCTTTTATCCAATAAGTTTAGATCTCTTAGGTTTAAATAGGTAGGAATCATACCTGGATTAAACCACATGGTTAAAAGGGTCATCCAAGAGAATAGCCATTTTCCTCTTAATCTTTTTTTTGCTAGAGGATATGCACCTAAAATGGTAAGCACCACACTAACAAAGGTTCCTACAACAGTGTAAAAAATACTATTTGCATACCCTATCCACATTTGTGGATTTTGAGCAACCTTTTTATAAGCCTCTAGTGTAAAATCAATAGGAAACAACCATACCTTAGCCGCAGCCACTGCCTCGGGAGAACTTAATGAAGAGGCTAAGACATAAACAAAAGGATATAAAGCACCTAAAGCAACAATTGATAATAGGATATAATTAAATTTATAAAATATCTTTTCACCCCTGGAGGGCTGTAAATGTAAACTCATTTTTTTCACCTACCATAATGATGTTTCTGAAAACTTTTTAGAAAATTTATTGGCTCCATACACTAATATAATAGCGATAATCGCATTGAATAATTCTACTGCCGTTGCCATTGCATAATTCCCTTGCTCCATAGCAGCTCTATAAACATAGGTACTAATTACATCTGCTGTTTGGTAAGTTGCGGGTTGGTATAAGAGTAAAATAGCCTCATATCCTACTTCTAACATTTTACCAATTCGTAAAATCAACATAATAGTAACCGTAGGAAGAATACCAGGAATGGTAACATGAATCATTTGTTTCCATTTTGTGGCCCCATCTACTACAGCAGCTTCATATAATTGAGGGTCTACTCCTGCCAATGCTGCAATATAAATAACAGCACCAAATCCAGTTTCTTTCCAGATATTCATGCCAGTAAAAATGGTTCTAAAATACTCTGGTTTAATTAAGAAATAAACTCTCTCTCCTCCCAAAGCTTCAATAATATGGTTGACCATTCCATGGGTTGGTGCTAAAAAATTTACTACTAAACCTGCCACCACCACTACAGAAACAAAATGAGGTAAATAAGTTAGTGTCTGAGCAACTCTCTTAAATTTATCATTTTTTACTTCATTAAAAAGTAACGCTAATATAATGGGTATAGGAAAACCAAAAACAAGTCCATATAAGTTAATCATCAATGTGTTTTTTAATACACGGATAAAATGAGGTGATTTGAAGAATACTCGAAAATTTTCAAATCCTATCCAAGGACTTGCTGTTATGCCCTTAAATAAACTGTAATCTTTAAACGCAATTTGAAGTCCATACATAGGTTTATATGTGAATATAAGAAAAAATGCAACAAATGGGATTAGCAATAAATAAAGATATCGATCCCTTACAATGTCTTTTCCTAGCTGCCTCATATATTCTACAAAACGGCTTGTCATAGATCTTCCATTGTTATGACTTGGTGTTTGTCTAGCAATAGTTTGGGATTTCATATTCCTTCTATCTCTCCTTTCTTTGTATTTTCCAGTGAGGATATCAAAATGATCTTCGCGATATTCACCACCTGCTAAGCTAAATTATAGGCCATTAGATAGAAATTTGTATATCATCGTTTTCTATTAAAAGCCTACATTTTCTTATATTCCTTCTTTCTTCTCAAGTTTTATCTTTTTGTATGTGCATTTTCTTATATAGACAAATTCTAATTATGTAGTCTGTGTTTACTGTATAAAAAGGCGATGCTCTAAAATCTCTTTTTTTCTAATTTCCTTCTTAATTAGAAAAATGCTGCTTAATACTAAGCAGCATTTTTCATCAACAATTTCTTATTTATCCTGTTTTTCTTATTTCTCACGTATCTGTTTTACTTGTTCACTATATTGCCCTGGAGAAATCCCCTCATATTTTTTAAACATCCTAATAAATGTATTAGTCGTATTACATCCTACTCTTTGTGCCAAATCTTTAATCTTTATATCTTCATTTTCTAATATCTCTTTTGCTCTTTTTACTTTATAGATATTAAGATAATCTTTAAAATTTTCTCCGGTGCCTTTTTTAAATAAAATCCCCACATATCCTGAGGACAAATTAAAATGCTCTGCAATATCTGTTAAGGAAAGATCCGTATCATAGTTTTCATGAATAAAACTGATCATCTCATTGATGATTCCATCTTCCCTTTTTTCCATTTCCTGAACACAATCTGCTACTAAATCCCCAAATAGTTCTATTATTTTTTGTTTCAATTCTTCTTTGCTTTCACTCATTTTTAATTCTATATAATGGATCTGCCTTTTTTCTACTATTTGCTTATCAATTGGGGCCATTTGATGCATAATTCTATGACTTGTTGAAACAATGGCAAAAATAAATTCAGACAATACGTCCGGTGCAAGGTTACGACTCATTAAGTTTTCTTCTAAAATTCGATCTAATATATAGTTCACTTCTTCAGTTCTTCCTTTAAGAACATGATCAATTAGTACTCTTTCAGTGTCTAGAGGGTAATAATACATTTCATTTTTAAATTCCCTAAGGTCTTCATCTATAATAATTAAACGATTCCCCCATATAAACTGATACTCTAAAAGATTTAATGCACTATCAAAGGATTCTTTGATTTTCTCTATGGAATCTGCTGGTTTTCCAATAGCAGCGATCATATTAACTTCAAATTTTTCCTCCAATTCCAATAGAAGATCATTTAATTCACTTTTTACTTTTAATATATCATTTTCATCTAAAAGTAAAACACATCGTTTATAATCTAATTCAAATATTTCTATTTTTGTTTTTTCTCTTAGTTTCTGTTTTATCCATAAAGAAACTTGTTTTTTAATTGTAAGAAATGCTTCCGATGATAAGTTTTTTTCAATTTCCTGATCCATAACATATTGAAGAACTACTATTACACTATGCTCTTGAAGGTAATATAGATCATATCCACTTATTTTTTCTATTATCTGTTGCTTTGATAATATTCCATGTATCAAATCCCTTAAAAACTTTATTTTTAAAGGTTCTTGGTTTTTTACAATAGCCTCTTGTAGTTTTATATTGGTTTCATTTATTTGATTAACTGTCTGTTGGATATAAGCAAATTCATCTTGTGATTTATTATTACTTTCCTGTTTATCCAAGCTATACTTTTCAAAAGAAGTTAAAATATTACCAACAGGTCGATACATCTTCTTACTAATTAGAAGCGCTAATAACATCCCTATTAATAGTAAGATAATTCCTATTAGTAATGTCTTAACTCTTAA
>JAAZLH010000379.1 GCA_012799415.1 Candidatus Epulonipiscium sp.
ACGAACAGCCATTTGAACGTCTTCTGGAAGGTCTTTTAGAGAAGTAAGAAGGTCTTCTATCGTTTTGGTTTGTAAGGTAGGGTATTTTTCCAGTGCCTTGTTGAGATTATTCACATAAGCAGCGTGATGTTTTGTATGATGAATTTCCATGGTTCGAGCATCGATATATGGTTCTAAGGCATTATAATCATAAGGTAATACGGGTAGTTTAAACATAAAATCATCTCCTTTTAACTCTTTGTATTAAAATAATAAAAAAAGAATAAGATATATAATCAAGTGATAATTATTATCATAATTATAGTATACACTAAAGGATAATAATTATCAATATCAATTATTAAAATTATCAAAAATATGTTAAAGTGAGGTTTGGCTGAATTTCCTTATCATTTTTACTGAAGAAGGTATAATATTTTCAGATTTTTAGGCTTTTTCGACGAATAAAGAGAAGATACCCTTTTATAGTTGAAAAAAGACTATATATTGTATACAATATTAGCTGTATCACTTTTTTGCTTCACTTCTTTAGGGCAGTTTCACATCAGAGACAATCTTGTTTTTTCAAGCAATAAAAATTCTAAAAATTTAATATTTTTTATAAAATAATATTACGGAGGGAGATGTACATTGGATTTACTTTTAAAACTTAGTATTTTATTAGTTGTGGGTATTTTGGGTGGGAGGGTGGCGAGACGTTTTCAACTACCAAATGTCACGGGTTATTTAGTGGCAGGTCTATTTGTAGGTCCATCTTTTTTTAAGCTGATCAGTGAACAAGATATGCAAACTTTTTCGGTTATTAATCAAGTGGCATTAGCAACCATTGCTTTTAGTATCGGCAGTGAGTTTATTTTAAAAGATATGCTGAAAATAGGGAAAAGTATTCTTGTCATAACATTAGCACAAGTTTTCGGTGCTGTTTTTCTGGTTTTTGCAGTGTGTTATTGGATCTTTGGGCAACCCTTGGTATTTAGCATTGTTATTGCATCCATGTCGGCAGCAACAGCACCAGCAGCTACCATTATGGTGATTCGACAATATAAGACTCATGGACCGTTAACAAAAACGATTTTACCTGTTGTAGCTTTAGATGATGCTCTTGGGATTATGCTTTTTGGGATAGCCATGTCCATTGCTAAAATATCCATGGGAGAAACGGATTATTCTTTTTTGCAGATGGTAGGGCAACCTGTGATTGAAATTGTAGGTTCTCTTTTATTAGGATTTGTTATTGGTATTATTCTTACCTTTGTAGCTAATAAAGCCAAGAGTCAAGAAGAGCTGTTAACCATTGTATTAGCGGCCATTGCTGCGAGTACAGGTTTAGCCAATACACTAAAGTTATCTCCTCTTTTGACCTGCATGATGTTAGGAGGAACTTTAGTCAATTTGATGAAGCATTCCAATCGTATTTTTACATTAATGAATGAGTATACCCCACCCATTTATCTCCTCTTTTTTACTTTGGCAGGAGCTGGTTTGGATTTAAGTATCTTAGCAAAAGTGGGATTGTTAGGGATTGGCTATATCTTTGCCCGAGCAGGTGGAAAGATTATGGGGGCAGCCATAGGGGCAAGAGCTGTAAAAGCAGAAGAAACTGTGGCTAAATATTTAGGTCTTGCTCTTTTACCTCAGGGTGGTGTTTCCATTGGGTTATCCATTATTGTTAGGCAGCAATTGCCTCAATATAGTACAGCTATTACAACAGTAATCCTTTTTAGTGTTTTTGTTTACGAAATTTCGGGGCCCATTTTTGCTAAAATTGCCTTACAAAAGGCGGGCGAAATTAATGCCTTAGAGAAACAAGAAAAGAAAACAAAAGCAGAGGCTGCCACATCTTAAAAAAGTAGGGGGCCTAGCAGTGATTGAAAAAGTTGCTATATGATGTACAATAAAAGTAGGAATGAAAGGTAAAGGTAGGTGATATGATGCATGCGTTATTTTTAGTTTTAAATGAACCCAAGTATTTAGAGGATATTTTAGCTGCATTTTTAGAAGTTGGAGTCAAAGGAGCTACCATTGTAGATAGTCAAGGAATGGGAAGTGCTTTAGCTGCCAACCCTAATTGTGAACTCCCTTTCTTTGGATATTTAAGAACTTTTTTAGATGATGCGCATCCCTATAATAAAACGATCTTTACTGTGCTTGAAAACGAAGAAATGGTAGAAAAAGCTGTGAAAGCAGTAAAAAGTGTATTAGATGATGTTCATCGCCCTGGTATTGGTTTTATGTTTACGGTTCCTGTTGGTCATGTGTATCGTATGGGACAGGACTAAATGAAAAATAGGATGTTGATTCAATCAACATCCTATTTTTATATCTATAAGCATAAAAAATAATTTTAATACAATAATATGAATAAAATATTCAATTAAAGGAGTGTTTATAATGGGAGTAAAGAATGCAATGACAGCAGATTTTTTACGTTCAGCCTATGGTGGAGAAAGTATGGCACATATGCGATATTTAATTTGGGGCGAAGCAGCAGAAAAAGATGGATTTCCTAATATTGGAAGATTATTTAAAGGAATTGCTTATGCAGAGTGGATCCATGCTAAAAATCATTTTACTGTATTAAAAGACCAAGCAGGGGATTATACGGTGGCAGCAGGGGCTGTTTTTGGTCATACTAATATTGTACAAAATCTTCAAGGAGCACTTAATGGAGAACTTCATGAGATTGATCAGATGTATCCTGTTTATTTTGAAACTGCAAAATATCAGCAAGAAAAAGATGCCCAGCGATCTTTTCATTATGCATTAGAGGCTGAAAAAATTCATGCAGAATTATTTACACAAGCACTTGAATTAGCAAAAGAAGAACAAGATATAGGTTCTGAAACAATTTATATTTGCCCTATTTGTGGTTTTACAGAATTAGGAGACCATGTCGATCAATGTCCTATTTGTGGAGCCAAAAAAGAAGTGTTTAAAGGGTTTTAAAAATCAGTTTAATAGAACCATTCCAATCACTACTTTTATGAAGGTAATATTTCGAAAAAACTAAAAATCCCTCTACCTTTTTCTATAAGTAGGGGATTTTTATCACGTAGTAGAAAGTTTATATTGCCTGAATTAAACTTTTTAACTTTTCAGGAGTAATGGAATTAGATATTTTTTCAATAATTTTATTTTCATTGATAAGTGCAACAGTGGGGAAGGTATCAATACCTAGTCGATGAGCGATTCCTTTTGATTTGTACACATCTACTTTTGTAACTTGAACCTTTTGTCCCCATTTGGCTTCAAAAGCTTCAATGGTAGGTAATAACTCGCGAGAATTTGGATCAACTGCATTCCATAAATAAACAAGAGAGGGTTTACCATCGTTTAAAATTTGGTTTTCATATACTTCACTTTCAGCAATGTATTTTTCGGCACCGTAGCCTGCAATAGCTCCATCGCCCACGGCTGTTGCTACTTGTTTCAAGAAGCTATCACGTACATCACCAGCAGCAAAGACACCAGGTATATTGGTTTCCATTTTTTCATTGGTGATTAGATATCCAGCAGAGGTCATATTGAGGATATCTGAAAAAATCTCAGTATTGGGTATATAACCAATAAAAAGGAAACAAGTATCTACATCAACAGGGATTAATTCATTTGTTTTTGTATTTTTCAGCACCACTTGTGAAAGACGGCCGTCACCTTCAAAGCTATCTACCATGGTGTTCCATATAAAAGACATCTTTGGATTTTTTAAGGCTTCTGCCTTTGCAATTTCATTACAATCCATTTTTCCAGGATCATGCATAACGGATACGATGACTTCTTTCGCAAATTTAGTTAAAAAGATCCCTTCTTCAATAGCAGCGTCTCCACTTCCAATAACCATAACGGTTTTTCCTGTATTAGCAGCGGCATCACAGGTTGCACAGAAAGAAATTCCTTTGTCATATAAAAATAGATCTTCATTTTTGGCTCCTGTTAAACGAGGTTTTCCACCGCTAGCTACAATTACGACTTTTGCTTCATAGTTGGTTCGGAAGGTTTCAACGATTTTTATCTCTTGTTGAAAATTCACTTTTTTTACATCGGTAAATTTAAATTTAACACCGAAGTTTTTAGCTTGTTTATAAAACAAATCCATTAGTTCATGTCCTGTAGCCCCTTCAGGAAATCCAGGAAAGTTTTCAATTTCATCCGTATAAGTAGCTAATCCACCAATCAGTGATTTTTCTAGGAGAAGGGTTTTAAGCCGAGCACGTCCACAATAAATGGCTGCTGTAAGACCAGCAGGGCCTCCACCAATAATGACAACATCGTACTGTTCCACTTTTTTGGCCATTTTTTGTTCATTCCTTTCATAAAAGAGTAGCAGGGTTACTGTTGTGCAGTCCCTGCTTTTTTTATCTACATAAAATATTTTGCTAATAATTTACTACCTATAAATGCACCTGCTAATAAGAATAAAGCAAATACAAATCCAGAAAGAGAGAGGGAAGCAATGGCTGTAAAAAGTGCTCCTATGTTACAACCACCTGCAAGTCTTGCACCATACCCCATTAAAAGCCCCCCCAGTATGGCAGCTAGCACTTGTTTTAATGATTTAATTTTTTTAAATTTGAATTGGGATGCAAAAAGTGTGGCAACCAATGCACCTACGATAATTCCTAAGTTTCGGATGGAACCACCGTCATTCATAAAACCTGCACTTAGGGTCTTTTGTGCTTTTTCAGAAGCAAAATAGGACCAAGTACTTACATCCCCACCTACTAGCTTATAGAGCCAAGCCCCCCAATTAGCAAAGGTACTCGTAACACCCCAACCACTATCAAAGACAGCTAGATGTGCAATTTGAAATACGCTAAGCAGCACTGCACCAGCTACATAGGTAAGAGGTTCCTTTAATAAGGTTTTATATATTTTATTTTTGTTAAGTTTAAGCCAAAATTCATTCAACTTCCTCACCACCTTTGAGGCCTACTATTTAAAGAACTATTTTGTTTTTTCAATTACAATTTCCCATTCACCATCGTCAACTTCTTCGATTTCAACATTGTGCCCTTGTTTTCTTGCCCATTCAGGGATGTTTTTCATTGCACAACTATGATCAATGGCAACCACAAGGATATCACCTACTGCCATCCCTGCCATCTTTTTTTCTGTTTTCATAAGAGGTACAGGACATGCCTCACCTAAACAATCAAGAGTAAATTCTGCCATTTTAAAATCCTCCTAGTAATTATATTTTTATTATTTTGTTTATTCTTCTGCTCCCATTTTCTTTTGTTGCCATTTAACAGCGGCGATATAAAGTAAAACAAAAATCAATCCTTGAACCACAAGGGCTCCTATCCAACCAAAAACATCAGGTAAAAAGATTTTTGGTGCATTGCCATTAAATGTAGGACCCCAAAAACCCATATCATGTGCACCCCATAAAGAACCTATGACAAAAAACAGGAGAGAAAGCATTTGCATACCAAATCCTTCGCCCACTCTCATTAAGGTTCCAGAAGCACAACCACCAGAAATAACCATTCCAATTCCAAATAAGATAGCTCCTACGATGAGTGGAATACCAATGGGTGCTACGGCTCCCATACCTGGAATATCATTTCCTTTCATTACCGCACTGTACTTAATAGCTGTAAAACCTACTGTTGTTAAAGCTAAGGCAACAATAACAGCTCGTGAGACAGATGTACTTCCAGTGATGCAAGGATCTCTAAAAGCAGCCGTAAAACAAAAACGAGATCTTTGTAAAATATAACCAAAACTAATACCAAAGAGCCAATAGACCACAAGTTTTGTATTATAACTGCTTAAATAAATGCCAAAAGCAACAATTAATGCTGTGACAACGAGTGCAATAGGAATTTGGCTTTTCTTTGGTTTACGAGCAGTGCGTGCTCGAGTAGATCGAATGGTAGATACATTGGTTTCAGACATTTGGACACCTCCTTTATTAGAAACTGTTAACCTTTAGGTATATTTATCATATCATGTATTGTTAATTTTTTGTCATTCGGAAAATGAATACAATATAAGTAAAAACTTATAGCCAAAATAGTAAAATGTGATAAAATAAGGGGAGGAAGGGAGGAGATTTGATGAACATTAGTTATCTTCATCAATTTGTAGAAGTGGTAAAATTGGGTAGCATATCAAAAGCAGCTGAAAAAAATCATCTTTCTCAATCCGCTTTAAGTCAACAAATCAAGCTCATGGAACAATCACTCAATAGTACACTACTAGAAAGAAGCAACCGAGGAGTAACGTTAACGGAAACAGGTGAGATTGTATATAAAGAAGCTCTTAAAATGCTTAACATTTATAATCAAATGCTTCAAGAAATTGATCATGTCCAAAATCAAAGCAAAGTTTTTCAAATTTTTTCGACACCTTCCGTGTGTGATTATGCGCTACCTTGTACCATTTATCATATAAAAGAAAAACACCCCCAGTTTACGATTAAACTTTATACTATGCCTAGTCGATTAGTAGAAGATAATATTGCTTGTGGTCAAGGGAATATTGGTTTTGTGTCAGGAGAACCTGAAAATAAAACCCTTATTAGTAAAAGAGTTTTTTCTGATCATATTTGTTTAGTGGCTGGAACAGATATGCCAGTTCCTAATCGTTTGAGTAAAAATGAACTTTATCGGTATCCATTAATTATGTTAAATCCATCCCAGTATACACGTCGTATCCTTGATAAATACTTAACCCAAATTGGCATTCAAGTGTCAAAGCTTAAAATTCTTTATTCCTTAGATTCTATTGAATCCATTAAATCTTCTGCAACGAGAGGTTTTGGACTTGCTTTTTTACCCTATATGACCATAAAAAAGGAGTTGTATAATAAACAACTTTCTTTAATTGATATGGAAGATTTTAAATTAGAAAATCCTTTTTATATGGTCAGCAAGCCTTTAACAGAGCCACCAGATAAAGATGTACGGAAACTTAGCACATACATTGAAAAAATTCTTGCAGAAACCATTTGTTAATTTGTCTTACATACTTTTACTTCCCACACTCCTGTAATGACTTCTTCACTTTCGTATGAAAATCCATGGCCTTTACAAAAATCTCGAATGGAAGTAAGGGTACAACTATGATCAGTGACAATAAGAACTATTTCACCTTTTTGAATTTGGTGGATATGCTTTTGTAATTGGATCATTGGAACCGGACATATTTGTCCTAAACAATCAATTTTTATCATCCTCTTTTCACATCCCTTTATCGTTGCTTTCGTATCAGTATCTTTATTATACTTCAAAAGATTTTTTTCTGGAACACAAAGAATAAATACT
>JAAZLH010000380.1 GCA_012799415.1 Candidatus Epulonipiscium sp.
AATGAAGGGGAGAAAGATCGTATCATTGTTATTAGCATTAACGTTAATAATGGCAACATTACCAGTTCAAGTTTTTGCAAAAGAAAAAGTAGGAGTAGGGGCTCCTATATTACAAGGATTAGAAACACAGGAAACGACACCAGCGGCCATACAAATTACACCAAGCAAATATGTAGGTGATGGCTATGAGGTGGAATTTAAGGTAGTCAGCCAGTGGGAAGGCAAATTTGATGGTGAAATCATCCTAACCAACACAGGTGATAAAGTGATAGAAAGTTGGGCCTTAGAATTTGATTTTAAACATACGATAGCTAGCATTTGGAATGCCCAGCTTATATCTAATGAAGATGGGTATACTTTTAAGAATCTAGGATGGAATAAAGATATTAAGCCAGGTGCAACTGTAAGCATTGGATTTGGTGCAGGCCAGGATGGTCAAATTCTAGCACCCCAAAAATACGATTTAGTAACATCTAAACAAAATGTAGCTGATCAAGATTATACCATTGATTTTAAGATAGGCAGTGACTGGGGACAAGGGTTTAACGGGGAAATAAGTATTACCAATAACACAGAAGAAGTCATTGAAGACTGGGTTCTAGAGTTTGATTTTGATAGAAATATACAAAGTTTTTGGACAGCTGAAATAGCAGAACATATAGAAGATCATTACATCATAAAGAACGCAAGGTATAATGCCAATATAAAGCCAGGTGAAACCATTAAATTAGGGTTTGCAGGCACTCCTGGAGATGTAAATAGTGAACCTAAGAACTTTGTTTTAAAACAAGTTGGTAGGGAAGTTGATTATGAAAAAGATTCTGATGGAGATGGATTACCAGATTGGTTTGAAAAAGAAATAGGCACAGATCCGCATAAGGAAGATACAGATGAAGATGGGTTGCCAGATGGTTATGAATATTTTACACTTAATTCAGATCCGTTAAAAAAGGATACGGATGGTAATGGTATAGATGATGGAGACGAAGATTTTGATGGGGATGGGCTTACTAATCTTCAGGAATATAAATTAGGAACGGATCCACATAATAAGGACACAGACTTTGATGGGTTAAATGATTATGATGAAGTTTATATATACGGAACAGATCCGCTAGAATACGATACAGATGAGGATGGATTATCTGATAGCAAAGAGATTGAACTAGGAACAGATCCACTAAATCCAGATACCAATGATAATGGGATATTAGATGGTGATGAAATATATACCATAGAAAAAACGCCAGATATAGAATTCTCAGATGAAAACGTGATACCAACAGTAACAATAGATGTAGCGGGAAGACTAATTGATAGCTTAGATATTTTTGCATTATCAGAAGACAATTTATATTTACCAAGTGAAATGCCAGGATATATAGGAGCTGGTTATGAATTTGAATTAAGTGGAGAATTTGAGGAGGCTACCCTTACATTTACATTTAACACAGATTTATTAGAAAAGGAAGATTTTGAACCTGCTATCTACTATTATGATGAAGAAGAGCAGTTTATGGAGTATTTAGACCAACAAGAAATAGATTGGGACAATCATACAGTAAGTACAAAAATCAATCATTTCTCCAAATATATATTAATTGATGATAAGGAATATCAAAAGGCCTGGGAAGAAGAAATTAGGGTGCCTTGGGATAATGAGTTGCATAAACCACTGGATATAGCTTTAGTAATTGATTCATCTGGAAGCATGAGAAGCAATGACCCTAAAGGAATACGGAAGCAAGCTACCAAGGAGCTTGTAGATAGCCTTGCCAACAATGATAGAGTATCTGTAGTTGATTTTGATAGTCGTGCTTATTTATTAACGCCATTTACTAACAATAAGGATAAGGCGAAGGCTGCTATTGATAAGGTAGATAGTAGTGGTGGCACATCCTTGACAGCGGGAATAAAAATGGCATTAGAACAATTTACAAAGGCTCCCGATAAAGGATATGAACACCGGGATTCTTTGAAATATATTATTATGCTTACAGATGGGGATGGACCCTATGATAAAAACCTAACTAAGCTAGCAAGGGATAATAATGTTATTATATTTACAGTTGGATTAGGTTCAGGTGTAAAAACTACATTATTAAGAGAAATAGCAACGGAGACACTGGGAAAACACTTTTTTGCAACTTCAGCAGAAGGGTTAATCGAGGAGTTTGAAGATATTAAAGGTGAGGTAATAGATTTGAAAACAGATACAGATGAGGATGGCTTACCTGACTACTTTGAAAAGAGACTCAGATATTCAAATGGAATAAGAATTAATACAAATCGTTTCAAGCCTGACACTGATGGTGATACAGTAAAAGATGGAGATGAAATTGAAATAAGAGTAAAGGAAACAAAGTATTTCGGTCAGCCAATTGTAAGGGTCTATGCTAAAATGCATTCACATCCTTTGATGAAAGATACTGATGGTGATGGATATGATGATGATAAAGATAGGAATCCACTTAAATGGGATATTTCAAGTAGGGATTTAGTTATGGCCAGTTCTATATCATATAGCTATATCCCCAAAGGATCTAATTTTGATAAATTATCCTCATATTGGAAGAATGAGTTAAATAGAAATTTTAAAAAACTTGCGTATACTGATGAATTAAAAGGTTGGAGAGTTATTGGCACATGCTATGCTTCGGCGGGGTTACAAGCATTGGCACTCAAAAAAGATGGAAATATCGTTATTGCATATAGGGGGACAGCTAATACTTTTGGAACAGAGTACGTAAAAGATTGGTCGAATAATATTGCAGCCTATATAAAAGGTGTTGGTCCACAAACTGCTGGTGCAAAAAAATTCATTAAAAAAACTATGAAGAATAATAAAGAGAGTATATTTTATATTACAGGACATTCGCTAGGGGGGCATTTAGCATACCTTTCTGGTGCTGAAGGACTTAAATATGATAACACAAGGATGAAAGGAATCACTACTTTTAATGGGTTAGGTTTAACATTGACTGGTACAATGAATGATTTAGATGATTCATATGAATTATCTAGATTCAAATCAAAGATCAACGATTATGTAGTAAACGGTGATCCAGTTTATAATATTCCCGGTACTTACCATTATGGCACTAAAAAAACATATGATAAAAGTGAATCAGCACCTAAAGAACATAATTTAGATACTTTCCTTGAAGTGCTAGAGCCTTTAGGACGCAAGGACTCTTATATGTAAGAGGAAGAAGCGAGAAGTTAATGACTGATCCTTTAAAATATTAATGGAGGGAGATTAAGTATGAGCAACGCTTCTGTCGGACGGAGGCTTATTGGTGTATTTATAGATTACATTGTCTTAATTATTGCCTTTACGATGTTAGGAATATTAATGCTATTTACCTCTTGGGGGACCATAGCAGATCCCTCAATAGCACCAATTTTTTTGGTTGAAATGATATTTTACCCCTTAAGTATGGTGATAAGAATGATTCAATACCCACGTGGTTATTGGATGTATTGGATTCCGCTTATAATCTTTTTCTTGGTTGAGATTGTCTATTATTCTGCTATGGAAATATTAACAAGGAAAGGTAGTGTTGGTTATCTTTGGACGAATACTCGTATATGTAATGAAAATGGGGATCCTCAAAGTATTCACACTATTATAGGGAGGAATTGTTTGAAAACATTTTCAAGGTATTTATTTGTAATACCTGTTTACAAGTGGGCATTTATAATACCTTTTATAACGATTATATTTACAAAGAATAAACAAGCAATGTATGATTTAATAACAGGAACAGTGGTTATTAGGGGGTAAGGATGTTAAAAAATATTTCACTGAGACAGAAAATTTATATGTTATGTGCTCTCATTCTGCTAGCCGGATATATATATTATTTTTTAATGCCTGTAGATGTCGAACTAATTTATATAGGAGACGTTTTGAGCGGGGCGGATGATTCCATATCCCGTGATTTTGTATATTTTCCTCAGAGTATTGACGATGACATATTAGAAGAATATATAGGGCATAAGCCAGAGTTACTGAGAGAATTAAAACAAGTAGATGAAGATAGGTATGAGGTAATAGTTTCCTTTGGGAAGCCTATAGAGAAAGTAACTGTAATCCGCTATGATTTAACAAGGAACACAGTACGGAAAGGAGAAGTGAATAAAAGGACTTATATTTATGCTGTGGAGAAAAGTGAAAGGTGATGTAAGAAGAATATTTGAGTGTATTTTATGTCCTTTTAGACTTATGTCTAGAAGGACTTTTGCGTAGGAGGTGCACTATATGGCGAAAGTCACTATACGATCAAATTATGAAAAAGGGATATGGTAAATACATAGGATATTGAGTAGCAAGACTCTTTAGGGCTAACACCCATGGAGCCAAGGGGCACCGCCCTGAATTATTCTGACAACTTGATTAAGACTGGTTAAAGTGGCGGCATAAAGATGCGATAGCATTTATGCGTCACCGATTTTTTCTAATGAAGTATATAAGGGTATTCTGTGAGTTAGTTGTTCCGTTGGGGTAAAAATCTGTTCTGGAATACTGATTGATTTCCGTGTCTTTTATGGCTTGGAAGAATTTAACCTTAAGCAAATCGACCAGTATATCTGGCTGCTGGGGAAGAAGTACTTCCCGAAGAACTACGCAAAGAAAAAATGTGAGGTGGTCAGGGAAAACTGTTGACATGTTCCTGCATACCGATAATGCCAAAAAGTAACGTGGATATGTTCCTACTAACGAAGGGCTCCAATGACATTCATTCTGTCATCTCGAGCCACGTTGAGACTGTTGTCTTGATGTGTGCGTCCAGCTAAGCTGGCAAATGCTAACAGGTGAAAGTCCTGTAGAGGTAAAGGTAGGGAAGCCTCTTAGTCAGTAACCAACGTAGTGAGAGATTGGTG
>JAAZLH010000381.1 GCA_012799415.1 Candidatus Epulonipiscium sp.
CTTGTTCCATATACACCTTTAACACCTAGTGCTGCTGATTCGTTACTCATACCTTCAAGCCTAAGATTAGCATACATTGTACCCCATACAAGTTTTTCTTCTTCACTTAAATCTTTCATTGTATCGCTATGCTTTCTCATCGCTTCAACAATTAATTTTGCATAATTTTCATTGAATCCCATCTCTTCTAATTGTTTCTTTGCAACATTATCTGTATCAAAAAGTATATCACGCTTTAACTCGATTTCAGATTTTGTAAATCCAGTTATAGTTTCTTGTAATATTTCTTTTAACCCACTAAATTCACCAATTGCTTGAAACCCTGCAGCTCCTAATGGGTTTCCTCCCGTAAGTAAAAAGCCAGCAGTGCCAAGTACTGCATCTATGCCTAGTCCTGATAATCCCCATGACATATCTTGCGAAATAGCATTGCCTTGTATGCTATGTTTTAGTGGATCATGCATATTATATATAGCATCAAAAGCAAGCATTGGCGTCATGCCTGATGCAAATTTACTAGTTATTGCAGCACCAGATAATCCGCCTATAAGCGATGCAAATTTATTTTCACCACTATCTTCATTAAATAGATCTGCAGCTGAATATGCAAGACCACCTGCAGCAAGTATTGTTCCAAGAGTTCCTAATCCAACAGCACCACCTGCGCTGCCAAGGCCTCCGAAGCCCCCTGATCCAAACCCACCAATTGCTCCACCACCAGCTGTTGCGCTACCAACACCAGCCCCACCAAACATTCTACCTAAAGTGCCTATACCACTTGCAATACCTCTATATCCCTTATATAAGCCATATGCTCCACTTGCAGCTAAAACTAAATCTGGATTACCAACTGCAAAATTTGTTATTCCTTTTCCAATACTGCTACCAAAAAATGATTCAACTAAAGGCATAATAAGATCTAATAACCTATCCATTTTTTTTGTCATTTGTTCAACACCATCGCGAAACGTGTTAAATGATTTATCAAGCGCATCCTTATGTTCATCGGCTACTCGCCATTGATGCCTCAATAGATCATGCTGTGTTGCCTCTAGTGGTGTTATGGCATTTGTAATTTTTCTAACATCATCAGCCATTTCGCTGTGGCCTCTTACCACAACTTCATTAGGATTTGTATCTTCCAACCATTCTTCAAAAAGTCCGCTATTGCCTACTTTTCTACTTTCTATCCATAAATTTGTCCCCATGCTTGCTTGATCACTACTAAATCCAATTTGGGTAAGTCTATCTCTAACTAACTTAAACATAATATCTTCATTACCACCAGCTAGCGAAGAATACATTGATAATTGAGTATCTAGCGCTCTAGCTGTTCTTCTACCCCAGTTTGGATCTGTATCGCCATGTTGATCAATCCTATCGATTCCATGCCTAATAGCACTCCAAACACTATCAAATCCACCTGATAACATGCCAAAAACTCCCATTTGAGAAGAATTTTCAGCAAAATTTACCATTCCGCTTCCAATTGATGATGCAAATCTTTGTGCTTGCGGTAAAGTCATTCCTTGAGCCATTGCGTGTTCCATGATAATTCTAGAATCATCACCTGTTAAGCCTAAGCTTTTATATTGTCTTGCTAACTCGGCGACATTTCCTATGTAATCTTGAATGGGCACGTTCGATGTTCTCGCAGTTTCAGCTAACATTTTAATTGATTGTGCAGTTTCATCGGCTCCCATTTTATGTTCTTTATAAAGTGCTGAAACTATTGATTGATATGTTGAATCTGAAATCCCATCAGCTTGATTTAATAAAAATAACTCACTATGTATTAATTCAATATCGCTTTGAGCTTGTGCTTTATCACGTAAACCATATTGTCCACCAACTGCACTTCTTAATCCCATCCAAGAACGTTGATATTCATCAAGAGCAATTTGTCCACTACTCATTTCATTATAATAAATTCCTTGATTAATAATTCTATCTCTTTGTGCACTTTGATCATATATTCCGCCCATTCTATAATCAGCAAACAAACCTTGCATTGTTAGTTGCCCATGATCTTTATATGGTCCAGTCAATACCTCTGTACCATATCCTAGAAGTGCACCTGCCGTAATGGGGACAAAGCCCATACCTATTCCTCTCATAAATCCTTGAACACTACTTGTTAATTTACCCATTTTTTTATGCATATCATCAAAAGCATCACCTAGAGTTGATACATTTCTTTTTGATTCATCAATTCTATGTTGAAACCCAGTAAACTCTTTTGATAATTCACTTAATTTATCTCTAGTAACATTTTCTCCACCTTCGCCTTCAACTTTTATCCCAGCCAATTCCAATCTTTCTTCTAAGACATTAAGTAGTTTAATTAAATTAACGCTTCCAGAACTAACGCCAGCGATACTGTCAATTAAACTCTTTACCTCTTGATTTGTTTCATTATATAATTCACCAGCTTTAAGTGGACCTACAGTTTCGCTAACAGATTGAGTTTGGCTAGCAATTGCAAGTATAAATTGTCTTATTTGTTTATATGATTCAACTGCATCTTGTATTTGACTTTCATCTGATGACTGAAGTCCTTCGTTAAATGTTTTGAATAATAAATCTTTTTGTGAATCAAATGCTCTTTCTAAACGCGATAATGCCTCTAATCGGCTCGTTGCACCCTCGATATTAATTATTCTATTAATATTTTTCCTCTCACCATCTGAATATGAGCCATAATCTATTGATGATGCTTGAATTCTGGCAGCTTCAGCCTTTCTGAAACCACTTATCATCTGGCTTCTTATTCCACCAGACATCATTGCCGCTAATTCGCGCTCTTTTATCATGCTATATTCAGTACTTGGATCTGATGATGCAATAATTAATTCATTAATTCCTTGACTTTGGTTTTTGTATATTGTTTCGCGAGCCATTAACTCTTGTGATCTTATTTTATCAAAAACATCCTGCTTTCCCATTAAGTAATTAATACCTTGTTCATTTCCAACCTCTTTAAATTTATCTAACGAGTAATTAAAGAAATTTTCAATCTCACTATAGTATTGATTTATTTGTGTTTGCATTTGTTTTAATTGCTGGAGACTGTTTAAGTCAGAAAGTATGTTAACTGGTAAAAAATTACCATCAGTTCCTTTAAGTTCGTTAGTTACACTTGTTAATGAACTAATGTAACTACTGAATGCCTCCTCTAAAGATGAAAATAACTGATCATATTGTTCAGTTTCTTTTCCTCCTTTATTAAATTCTAATTTTCCAAAATAATTACTACCAGGAGTAATATTTTGTTTTATCATTGATAATGTATCATTAATTTCATTGAATGCAGGACCTAGACCATAAACGCCACCAGCTGTTGGTAAACTAATATTGTGTAAACTTTGAAATGTACTAGTAATTTGATTAGATAAATCCCTAGTACTTCCATCAATTAAACCTATTTGTTGATTTAATTGTTGCATTGCGGCAACAGAATC
>JAAZLH010000382.1 GCA_012799415.1 Candidatus Epulonipiscium sp.
AAAGATCCCAAAGATATTTTACCAGTGAAAAACGAGAAAGGAACTCGTTATACTAATCAGGTACCATGGACTATTGTTTATGAACCAGTGATTATTGCACATTTAAATGATGGTGTAACTAAACTTGCTTTTACAGCTACGGAATATGCATTGGCACAAAAACAAGGGATCGTTAACTTTTTTTTTACAGGAGCAAATGCTCAACTGATGGCAGGTATGACCCATATAAATCTTCCGAATTCTGTTGTTTTAGAAGAAGATTGGTTTGGATATAAATCCTATTCACCTACCAATCCTAAAAGTTCAAATAAATATTGGTCAGACGATAGAATTATTAATGGTGGAGGATGGGGAATGAGATTTCTTGCTCCAAATCGAAAAGCTCCAGAAGAGCCAGAAGAAGTAAAAGATCCTAAACCTAAAAATCCATTAAATCTTGATGATTCAGATCCAACAATTCTAGAAGGAAGAAATATTGGAGACTATCGGGTAGACACGGATGTTATTATTTCTTTTTACATTACTACAGCAGGTAAAGAAAAACCGGATAGAGCTACACCTAATGATACCGTATCTGTTAACTTCTATGTAGATGGAACAAAGATTGGATCCATGAAGAATATTGTTTTACCAACAGGCGGAGGACAATATGCTTGGATTAAATGGCATACCCCAAAAGAAGAAAGCACTGTAACTATTACAGCGAAAGTAAAGGGAAATGCTAAAATTAAAGGAAGTAAGTCTCAAATAGCACATATTGTAGATCTAAATAAAAATATCCCTCCTGATCCAGTAGCTAAAGATCCTAAAACAGGAAAGCCTGTACAGGCACCACTAGGATATAAAGTACCAAGACTACCTAGTATACCAACTCAAACGTATGCAACATGGGGAGAATGGGAAGCTTACTGGGAACCTTTATGGGTATGGGAAGATGGTGAATGGATAGATAAAGGAGATTGGGAATATATTTGGCATGCATATAATGCTTCTTTAACTAAAGCAAAAGCAGTGATTAAACCAGATGAAAAAGTACCAACAGCAACAACTTATTATTCCAAATGGCAGATGGGATCAGGTTATGGTTTAAATATTGATATCCAATCAAATATGAAAGCGTCAGCTCCTAAATCTTCTTATACAAATATACAAAATGCAGTTAATTATTTTCCAGAATTTAATTATCAAGGGTATTGGAGATTATCAGATAGAGTATCTCCAGGAAAATTTAAACTAAAACCTAATGAATACTCTACTTACGAACAGAGAGTACATTTTACACCATTGTGGTTTCCAGATGGAGAGTACACTACCTTTTCATATATTATAGATTTTTGGACACCTGATGGTATGTTATCAAAGACAGCACATGATACTTTACTGATAAAAGGTAGCGTTTGGGATGATTGGACAGTTGTACCTGCCAAGGTAGATTAAAAGTGATGTTTGTTTTTATCTTAATGCTTAAAGAAAACTCCATCCTCTACTAGGGTGGAAATGAATTTAAACGGTTTCAATCTTTAGCACCTGCTTGCGACTTAATATATTTTTCTATCATTTCAATTGTTGCCCCACCAGTAGTTAAAATACAATAACTTCTGCTCCAAAATACTGGGTTCCAATAGTATTTTTGTAAATAATCACTATATTTCTTTCTAATTAATCTTGAAGATACTGTTTTTAATGTATTAACTAGTTTTGCTAACTCTACCTGTGGTGGTACTTCAAATAGTAAGTGAACATGGTCAGCTTCCCCATTAAACTCTATCAAAGTACCATTTTTACCCTCAATTAAATTAGTGAA
>JAAZLH010000383.1 GCA_012799415.1 Candidatus Epulonipiscium sp.
TCATATTCAGCAACTCGTGATTTTTATTTGATTTTGCTTTTAGTAATACCTATTTATTCTCTATTTTATATTTTGTATAAAAAGAAACATTCGAAATTTAGGCACTAACTATTATGAGCATAACACGAAGTTCACAAATTCCAATTTGTAGTGTAACTATTGAGTATAATTTATATTTTACGTAGTAGTAGGTAAATGTGAAACAAAGATTATTTATATTTGGTGGAGGCGAGCGTAGTGTCAAATATTCAAGATTTAGTTGACGGCTTGATGAATAGCTATGATAATCAGGCTTATCAATGTTTAAAACAACTGAAAGATAAAAGCAGTCATTCTGCGGAGGTCTATGAGTTCTTTGATACCTTTGCAGAAATGCTGAGCAACACAAACTCTTATATAAGAACAAGGGGAATTGTTCTTATTGCCGCTAATGCAAAGTGGGATGTTGATTATAAAATTGATGAAATAATTGATGAATATTTAAAGCACATTGTAGATGATAAGCCAATAACTGCAAGACAATGTATCAAGGCTTTGCCCTCCATTGTAAAGTATAAGCCAGATTTGAAAAATGATATTGAAAATGCACTGCATCGTGCTAATCCATCGAGGTATAAAGAGAGTATGCAATCACTTATATTCAAGGATATCCAAAAATCCTTGGAGGATATTCGCAATTTTTAATCAAAATTATGAGGATTATATTAGGATCACATTAGGACACATTCTTTATATGTTGTTTACTACAAAGATTAGTGGATAATAATAAATATTGGTTAAAACCCCGGCATTATTTGCAAGAGAAGTCTTGGGAGTGTTGCTAGGGGTTTTTTATTTGGTGCGACCTACAAGGCCTCTGCCAAGTCCTGTGTTCCTGTAGATTTCGTGTATAAGAGAATAGAGGAGGTTAGGATTTAAGAAGCAGAGTCAACCTTTAGAAGAAAGAATATTAAGACAATTAAGGGAATAAGGTTAAAGAAGTGGTAGAAAGAATATTATCTATGCTATAATAGGGATAGATGATAATTAAATGAGTAATTTGAAAGATATTAAATAAAAACGAAAGCAAGTAATGGGTGGAGTTGTAAGTTATATGAATAGGAGGTTGAAGGCAATGATTCCACAAGAAATAGAAGTTTCTTATGAGGAATTCTTGGAAATAGATAAGACGTATAAAGTTCAACCAGATTTAGTCATATGTGACAAGAAAGGATTGGAAGAACAAAACTACAAAGGTGTACCTACACTCGTTGTAGAAGTATTATCTCCATCGACTGCATCCAATGACTACATTAAGAAGATGGTTTCTTTTCAGAGCCAATGATATATTCAAAAGACGATGTAGTTAAATCAGGTACATTTGAGGATTTAGAAATTAAGTTAAGTGATATATTTAATAGGGATTAGGACTCAGTTTACTACTTATGATGGAGGGGAAGAGATGTTGAAACTAGAGTATGATAAAGAAGAAATTGTAAGCGCCATTGATAAAGTTGTTAGAAAAACAATGACAATGGATTTAACATGGGATTGGCCTTGTGGTGTAGCTTATTATGGTGTATCTAGAGCCTATAAAACAACAGGAAATAAAGAGTATTTAGATATGCTTATAAAATGGACAGATGAATATATTGAACTAGGTTTACCAGGCTGGACTGTAAATACATGCGCCATGGGACATGTACTGATCACCCTATATGAAGAAACAGGGGACCAAAAATATTGGGACATTGTAATGAGTAAGGTAGACTACATTCAAAACAGTGCCCTGCGATTTGGAGACAATGTTTTACAACATACAGTATCAGCTAGAAATGACTTTCCAGAGCAGGCATGGGCAGATACACTATTTATGGCGGCCTTTTTCTTGCTTCGTGTAGGTAATAAATTAAACGATCAGGAACTGATTCAAGATGCTTTAAACCAATACTATTGGCATATTAAATACTTGCAAGATCCTAGCACTGGTTTTTGGTACCATGGATACAATCATGTTCATGGTGACCACATGTCAGGATTTTTCTGGGGTAGAGCCAATGCTTGGGCGGCTTACACTATGTCACAAGTGAAACCGATCCTGAAAGAATGGTATTTGTACCCCCAATGCATGGATGTTGAGTGTTCCCTTCGAGATCAGTTGGCGTCCCTTAAGCTTGTTCAAACGGAAAATGGCTTATGGAGAACCATTGTGGATGATGAAGATTCATATGAAGAAATATCTGCCTCTTGTGGTATTGCAGCAGCCATGATTAATAACGGAAACCCACTTCATACCAAATATGTTCAAAAAGCTCTAGAAGGGATCTTGAAAAATATAAGTGAAGATGGACGGGTTTTAAATGTATCAGGTGGTACAGCTGTGATGAAAGACAGAGAAGGATATTGCAATGTCCCCAAAGACTGGATGCAAGGCTGGGGACAAGGCTTAGCATTGGCTTTCCTATCAGATCTATTGAAAGAATAGCAATGTCTTCAATAGACAGAAATTAATCAGAAAAATGGTTACGATACTTTAGGGGAGTTATGCCAATGTGTTTCCGAAACCGAGCACAAAAAGAACTGGCTGTGGAAAAACCCAGGGAAAGACCAATTTCTTCGACAGAAAGATGTGACGTTTTTAAATAAAATTTCGCAGAATTAATACGGGAAGATACTACATACTCATGTGGCGTCTTCCCTGTTTCTTTTTTGAAGATTCTAGCAAAATAGCAGGGGCTTAAATTTGCAAGGGA
>JAAZLH010000384.1 GCA_012799415.1 Candidatus Epulonipiscium sp.
AAAGCAATTAAAATCATCAACAATATTGGATAAGATATTGTCCAAATAGCAAATTCTGTAGTTCCTTGAAGCCAATTTAATAATAAAATTCTTAGTAATGGTTGAGAGATGAAAAAACATAACATTCCTAAAAGAAACCAAGAAATTGGAATAAGAAATTTTTTTATGGTTAACACCCCCTTTTAAAAAAGTTTTCTATTGTAACTTCCCCCTACAAAGAATTGGTATACTCTTGATTAACTCACCATTTGACACTAAATATGCTTCATCATATAAATTACATACTGGACAAATATGATTTGGGATAATTTCAATTTTATCTCCTATTTCTAATTCTTTATTTAAATTCTTATCATAAATAATAGTATGTTCATCATATACATTATCCACATAAACTCCATCAGAACCTTTAATATATCCTTTTCCTTCTGTGCGACAAATACCTTTAGGACGTGTTTGTGCAGTCATTGCTTTTGCACCTGCGTCACCAATGATTCTTTCATTAGTAGGTTTGCTTATAATTGTTGTCAATATTGAAGCTGCACATTTTTGATAAGTATTAATTGCATTTCCCTGTGCTACATCCATAAGAATATAAGTACCAGGTCTAATTTCTGTAATACCTTCAAGTATTTCTACTCCATGCATAGCAGATGGTGTAGAGCCAATACTTACAACTTCACATTTGAAACCTTTTTCTTTTGCTAATTTG
The DNA here is from genome assembly GCA_012799415.1 of Candidatus Epulonipiscium sp. Lineage (GTDB taxonomy): Bacteria > Bacillota > Clostridia > Lachnospirales > JAAYNZ01 > JAAZLH01. The sequence continues at coordinate 713 of JAAZLH010000384.1, forward strand.
GCAAATTCTAATGTACGTTTTTGGCATTCCATAAATGTTCTTTGACATTCTTCTATATTAGCTTGACTATAGCTATGACCTTCATGAGAAAATACACCTTTTAAATGAATATTAGGAGCAGATTTTAAAGCTTCTAATATATCTAAAAATGTTTCTTTCTCAACTACACCAGAACGATTTTCACCTGTTTCGATCTCTATTAATATATTTGCCTTTGAAGATGAGCCCTCAAATACTTTATTTATTTGCTTTACAGCAAAAACACTATCTAGGCCAAAAGAAATATTAATTTTTTCTGATAATTCACGTATACGTTGAATTTTACTTTCTCCAATTATTTCATTGGCGATGAATATATCTTTTATGCCATTGTTACACATAATTTCTGCTTCCCCAACTTTAGCCACAGTAATTCCTACGGCACCTGCTTCTATTTGCAGCTTTGCAAGTTCAGGCATTTTGTGAGTTTTGGTATGTGGACGTAATGCAATTTTCCAATTATTTACTTTGTCTTGCATAAATTTTATATTATTCTCCACTATATCTTTGTCAATAAGTAGTGCTGGAGTATCTATTTGTTGGTATTTGCTTTTTATCATTTTTTGTCTCCTTTATAAATATCCTTATTTTAATAATAACAATACTATCATAATCCTTCAACACTTTTAATGATTCTTTTTCAATTTTATAAATTTTAAATGTTTTCTTGTGATAATTTGAGTCATCCTCACCTTTACTTATCCGATTGGTATGTAAGCCTTACTGCTCCAAAGTCTTTGAATATTGCTTTATCTAATGGTATTATATAGTATAAGATATAAAAAATATCAATTTAGAGGAGTTGTCTTTATGAAAAAAATAACTGAATTTATTAAAACCAATATAGAAAAATATATGTTTAAGGGAGCTATGCTTGGTGTAAGTGGAGGTATTGACTCCGCTGTAGTTGGAAAACTTTTAGTAGATTCTATTGGTAGAGATAAAGTCCATGGACTTATATTGCCTGAAAGGGATACGGATTCGAATACAATAGATGATGCAAAATTAGTTTGTGATTATTTAGGTATTGAATATGAAATTATAGATATGACTGGGATACTGAGAAAATTAGGAGTATATTCTTTAAAGCCACCTGCATTTCCTTTTCCAAAGGCAATTCAAGAAAAATACTCGAGAAATATATGGAAAAAAGAAAATAATGCTTTTATACAAGATTTAACTACTCAAGGAGATAAAAAATTCCTAGAAGCTCTGGCCTATTATAGAACTAAACCTAGAATAAGATCTATTTTGCTATATTTTGAAGCTGAAAAAAGAAATTATGCAGTAGCTGGTTGTACCAATAAAACCGAGTATGTTACAGGATTTTATACCAAATGGGGAGATGAAATGTGTGATATTGAACCAATACGACATCTATATAAAACAGAAGTATTTGAATTGGCAAGTGAATTAAATATTCCTCAAAAAATAATAGATAAAAAACCTAGTCCAGACATAGCTCCAGGTATTACAGACGAATTTGCCTTAGGAATGGACTATGTTGAGCTAGATAGAATATTGATGAAAATCGAAAAAGACGAGGATCTATCTAATGAAAATGAAAGTAGTGTAGCAAAAGTTAAGGAAATGTTGGAGTTTGCAAGCTTTAGAGAGGCAAGACAATTACATTTATAAAACATAAGACAGGGGACGGTTCCCTGTCTTATTTCAAATATAATCCTGCAAGTTTCATATCTGTATCAAATGAAATTGTATACATTACTTGCTTATTAGTATATTTTACTTTTAATACTGCAACTGCAATAGGCTTTTTTGTAGCTTTATC
>JAAZLH010000438.1 GCA_012799415.1 Candidatus Epulonipiscium sp.
ATAATTCAGCAATTTTATAAACTAACTTATTATTAATTAAGGAAAGTTCTAAATTTACCGCCTTCTTTATTTTACTAAGAAACTTCGCTTTAATTAACTCTGCTAAATCATCATTTGTCAATTTTAAAGAAACGGAAAGTTTAGCGAGTTCTTTAACAACGAGGCTTCGATAAGGGAAAGTCTTTTTTGTTAAATAAAATAAAATATCAGTTACAGTTAAATACTTTCCTCCGAAAACAAGAGCCTTATCAAGTCTTTCTGGACCGATCTTTACTTCGTTTTTAACCATTTTAATAAGACTATCGCCCCCTAAAGGCAGTGATTTTGAATAAAGTGCCCTAATTAAAGTCTTATTTCCTTTTATTTCAATTCCTGCCCTTAAAAAGAGCGGTTCTCCTTTTTTTAAAAAGAAAATATCCGTTGTTGTCCCTCCAATATCTAATAAAAGAGCATCTTTTTTAGTTTTACTTAAAGCCAACATTCCCATTAAACTTGCTGAAGGACCTGAAAAGATTGATTCAACAGGTAGTTTTAACGCCTCTTTTAGAGGTATTATCCCTCCGTCTGCTTTTAAAATATTGAGAGGGCAAGTTATTCCTAAGCCTTCAAAAGCAGTTAAGATGTTATCGTAAAACTTTTTAAATAATGGTTTAATACTGGCATTTAAATAACTAGTTTTAAAACGACGAGGAAAATTCAATTTTCCTGACATTTGATGGCCTAAAGTAATATTTTCAACATCTCTTTTAAAGATGTTTTTTAAGTTCATTTCTGTACTATTATTGCGGGTGGAAAACTTCGATACGATTGCTAAATTAGTAATGTTGTTTTTTTTAAGCTCTTTTTTTATCGTCTCGATTTCTTCTTTTTGATAGTCTTTAGTAACTTCTCCTCGATGGTCGGTGTAACCGCTAATGAAAAAAGTTTTAGCAGCGACTTTAAAATACTCTTTTGTTAAGCCAGGTCCAGTTTGAACAATTAAAGCAATATTAGCTAGTTTATTTAATAAGATAGCGTTGGTTGCGATTGTAGTACTTAAATTAATTGTCGTTATTTTTTTAAGGTCGACTGCTTTTATTAAAGATTCAATAGTAGTAAAAATCGTCTTAAAAGCATCATCGCTTTCAATCTCTTTTGTTACTTTTTTAACAATCTTGCCATCTTTTATTAAAAGGGCATCGACATTAGTTCCTCCCATATCTAATCCTAAAATCATCTTCCACCTCTATAACTCTATTATAACCAATTTTCAACTAATACCAAAAAAACACAAAGCTTGTTAGTCTTTGTGTTTTCTATTAAATACTCTTTTTTTAAACAAATATTTGTCCTAATAAATCATCTATAGTCGCGATTGGAATTATTTTTAAAGCGTTTTTAACTTCTAAAGGAACATCATCTAAATCTACTTCGTTATCTTTGGGAATAAAAATTCTTTTTAAACCGCTACGATGAGCTGCGATACTTTTTTCTCTTAAACCACCAATTTTAAGAACATATCCTCTTAAGGTGATTTCGCCGGTCATTCCAATCTCGCGAGAAACTTTCTTATTACTTGCAGCACTTATAATCGCACAAGCAATCGTTATTCCAGCGGAAGGTCCATCTTTAGGAATCGCTCCTTCAGGAACGTGAATATGAATATCATTTTC
>JAAZLH010000436.1 GCA_012799415.1 Candidatus Epulonipiscium sp.
ATCTGCTAAAACTTTGCATTCTCTCAATAAGTTTATAATTCTGATGGTGGTAGTTCTGGTTAGTCCTAAAATACTAGCTATATAGTCAACACGACTTTCTGCTAGTTCATTTCCTGCCATACTTCTCCTTTTACTTGAAATTAAAAGGCTCAAAATTCTAGTTGCTGAATCAAAATCTTCTTTATTAAATAGTTTTGAATCTTCCATCATTTTCTTAGCGTCGATTAAAGTTTTGGATAAAATGCTATTAGCAAAAACACGAGGGGAATTTTGTCCTCTCTTTAAATATCCTGCTTCTTCCAATGCAGAAACAGCAGTCATTATTTTTGTTTCTAAACCATAGACTTCTTCATTCCATCCAGCTGCTTTTGCTATTTCCAGTGCTGATAGAGAAACACTGTTTCTAAGTTTAGTTAGATTTTTTATTGCCCTCCAAACACTTTTTATTTCATCGATATTCAATTTTGAACTATTTAATAACTCAAAGTGTTTGTTGAGATCATTTTCATTAAATAAAATATAACATTTCGCTTCTATTTTATCGCTTCTTCCGGCCCTTCCCGACTCCTGAACATAGTTTTCCAATGAATCTGAAATATCATAGTGAATAACACAGCCAACATCATCTTTATCGACACCCATACCAAATGCAGATGTCGCAACCATAATCATTGCTTCACCATTTTTAAATTTATTTTGTTCTTCAATTTTATGCTCTGTTTCCATTTTTCCATGAAATTTAGCAACACTAAATTTATCTAAATATAAACGTTGGTAAACATCATCAACCGTTTTTGTCCGTGATGAATAGATAATAGTTGGACAATTTTCCTGTAAAATTATATCTCTTAAACGTCTATATTTGTCATCAGATTCTTCCGTTAGATGAACTTGATATTCAAGGTTTTCGCGCCGACCTTTGGCTTGAAATATCACTAAATCTAGATTTAGTCGCTCTTTAAAGTAATCAGTGATATCCTCAATAACATCTTTTTTAGCAGTAGCAGTGAAACAAGAAATAGGAATTTGTTTGTTTTTGTTATTTTTTTCAATCTTTTTAATAAACTCAGCTATATACAAATAATCAACCCTGAAATCTTGACCCCAAGTAGAAAAACAGTGCGCTTCATCAATTACAAATCTTGCAATTTGTCTTTCATTTAAGATTCTTTCAAGTGTTTTTGATCTTAAAAACTCTGGTGATATATATAATATTCCGGCTGAACCGTCTATAACTCTTTTTATCGCATCGGCTCGCTGTATCGGATCAAGTAATCCATTAATCGTAACGGCAGATGTAATATTTTTGGCTTCAAGATTATCTACTTGATCCTTCATAAGAGATTGCAACGGTGAAATAACCACCGTTAAAGCGTTAGTTGTTTCTTTATTAATAAGAGCAGGCAATTGGAAAGCTAGAGATTTTCCGCCACCTGTCGGGAAAATCGCTAGCAATGAATTTCCTTTTAAAGCCGAATTAGTAGCCTCCTCTTGTAATGGAACACCATTAAAATTACGAAACGAATCATAGTCAAAATATCTTTTTAATGCCTTTTTTGAATCCATCTTATCC
>JAAZLH010000058.1 GCA_012799415.1 Candidatus Epulonipiscium sp.
AGGAAAATATAAATCAAAGCCATAATTAAGGTGCTGAAAAATCCCGACTTAACCGTATCTGCAGCAATAGTAGTAGGTTCCTTTACACCAAGATCACGAATTACCTTGATAACAACAATACCAAAAGCTAAGGCTGCTAAAGCATCCATGGTATTATACCCTTCTAGAAATCCCTTGAAGAAACTATTGCTTTGATAACTTTCTGCAACAGGTAATTCAGCTATGGAACCCATAGGATTGATAAGGGCTGCAACAATCAAAATACTTAAGGAAAGTAAGAAGATTGGATTTAGAATTTTTCCTATCCAAAGTAATATTTTTGATGGTCGGATGGAAAACCAAAGTACTGCAGCGAAAAATAGAAAAGAGAAGATAGCTAAACTTAGTTTAATTCTATTATCCGGCAGCAGAGGGGCTAAACCAACCTCAAAGGAAACTGTAGCAGTCCTCGGAATTGCAAAGAATGGACCTATTGTTAAATATAGGGCACAGGTAAAAAAGATACTATATATCGGATGAACGCGGCTACCCATTTCATTAAGACCACTACTATGGGAGATTCCCATTGCGACAATTCCTAGTAAGGGCAGTCCAACACCAGTTATTAAAAAACCTAATGTAGCAGGCCATACATTACGTCCCGCTAATTGCCCCATGTATACAGGAAAGATTAAATTTCCTGCGCCAAAGAACATACCAAATAACATAGAGGCTAAATACGTATAATCTTTAAGTGATAATTTTTTCTGCATAGTAATTCTCCTTAACTTATTTGAGTAAATGTTGCTATTGATCGAAATTATTATATGGAATTCGAGTCAATTAAACTTAATTATACTATGTAATTTAAATATGTAAATAACTAAATGTATAAAAGAAAATGACTACCATAGCTTGCAGCACTAATCTTGCAAATTGGTAGTCATTAATTCATTTTGGAGCAATATTAATATCCATAGTCTGCTTCCGCAGCTTCTGCATCGAATTTGGTTTCATGTACGGTGCCATGAGGATGCTGAGGAGGAGCATAAATGGAGTAAAGCTTAATTGGTTGGTTACCAATATTTATTAAATTATGCCATTTACCAGCGGGTATAATGATAATGTAATCATCATCTACTCTCATTTGAAAGTCTAAGTTATCCTCGAAATCGCCCATCATTACCATACCTTCCCCTTCTTCAATACGTATAAATTGGTCGATATCAGGATGCATTTCTAAACCAATTTCATCCCCAACATTGATACTCATTAAAGTAAGTTGTATATAGGTTCCGGTCCAAAGAGCAGTGCGGAAATTGTTATTTTGCATAGTCGCATCCTCTATGTCTATAACAAATGGTTTAGGGCCGTAATCTTGCAGTTGAATGTTATGATAGGAAGTATCTGAGTAGGGTTGATTGTTTTGATATCTAGTATCTCTTTGAGATATCATTTGGCTTATCTGATGAGTGTATGGATACCTTTTATAATCTCTATACATAGTTACTATCCCTTTTATTGATTTTATATTAATTTATGCATAAAGTTCGTAAACGTTTGCGAGGGGAGGAGAGAAGCTATAGAAATTACCTAAAATGGTATGATTTTAAGTTGAATATTCAATAGATAAAGCTTGGGAAAATAAAACATTTTTATTATCGTGAAACTATTGACAGTTATCAAAAATATAACTATACTGTAAAAGAGAGGTAATATTTACAAAAAAATGAATAAAAATAATTGATGTTATATACAATTTAACAAATAAAATAGCATCTCTAAGATTACTTTCAAAAAGACATCTTTCGAACTGTACATATCAACATAATACTTCTACTTACAAATGATGGCTCAATGAATTTTAAAGTACATATGCAATTCTAACGACAAAAAATTACACAATTCAACGGTATCATCTGTTTTTCCAATCCGCTCAGTTAAGATAAAGTTTTTTTAGAAAAATCATAGCCACTTTTATTAAAACGTTTAAGTTTTTTAGTTGGCTTCATTTACTGAGCATTTCCTGTGGTGGTTTTAACCAATATGGTTATAACGATAAAATAGTAGGAGGGAAATATTATGAAAAAAAGAACAATGAAAGTGTTGGCACTATTTCTTTCTTTCATCATGATTTTTGGCTTGTTAACAGCTTGTAAGTCTGATGAAAAAAAGGATACTCCAACAACCGGTGTGGAAACAAAGGAACCGGATACGAGTAAAGAAACAAAAGAACCAGA
>JAAZLH010000385.1 GCA_012799415.1 Candidatus Epulonipiscium sp.
GAAGCTGAAATGATGAAGGAAGAGCAGTCAACGCAGAGTGCTGAAGAGAGCAGTATGGAAGCAGCAGATGATATAAAAGAAGAACAGAGCAATCACGTTAGACCGAAAGCGGGAAAAACAGTTCGTGTGGATATAGAAAGACTAGATACATTGATGAATTTAGTGAGCGAGCTTATTATTGTAAAAAATAGTTTAGAAGATGTAGATCATCAAAGTGATCAAAACTTCAACGAATCTATTGAATATTTAGAACGAATTACAACCAATTTGCATGATGCAGTGATGAAAGTTCGAATGGTGCCTGTAGAGAGGGTATTCAATCGTTTCCCAAGGATGATTCGGGATTTATCACGGCAACTAAAAAAAGAAATAACTTTAGAGATGTCTGGAGAAGAAACAGAGTTAGATCGTACAGTGATTGATGAAATTGGAGACCCTTTGATTCATCTTTTGCGGAATGCAGCTGATCATGGATTGGAAGTAGCAGAAATTAGAAAGCAAAAAGGAAAACCTGCACAAGGTCATATTTATTTACGCGCCTACCAAGATGGCAACAATGTAGTCATTGAAGTAGAGGACGATGGAAGTGGTATTGATCCGCAAATCATCAAGCAAAAAGCTATTGATAAAAATATTGTTACGGCAGAGTTGGCAGCAACCATGTCTGATCAAGAGCTAGTAGATTTATTATTTGAACCTAGTTTTAGCACGGCAGCCGAAATTACCGATGTATCTGGACGTGGAGTAGGTTTAGATGTAGTAAAGACTAAGATAGAAACATTAGGGGGAGATATCGAAGTAAGAACAAAAAAAGGAGAAGGCAGCAAGTTTATTGTACGGCTACCTCTTACTTTAGCTATCATTCAGGCATTGATGGTTCAAGTTGAGGCAGAAAAATATGCCATACCTCTCAATACAATTCAAACAATTGAAGATATTCAAGTGTCTGATATTAAATATGTTCAAAAACAAGAAGTGGTGGTATTACGGGATACAGTGATCCCGGTACTACGCTTAAAGAATATATTAGATATACCAGAAAACCCTGAGAACCAACAAGAGACCCTAACGGTTGTCATTGTTAGAAAAGGGGAAAAACAAGCAGGTTTTGTTGTGGATGGTTTATTAGGGCAACAAGAAATTGTAATTAAATCTTTAGGAAGATACTTAAATGATATCAGAATGATTGCCGGAGCAACGATTTTAGGAGATGGAGAAGTGGCATTGATATTAGATGTGAACACTTTGATATAAAGGAGGGTGTCTGATGAGTGAAGAAAAACAATATGTGGTGGTTATGTTAGAACAAGAGGATTTCGGTATAGATATTCAACAAATAGAAACTATTATTCGGATGAGGGATATTACACGAGTTCCCAAGGCACCATCTTTCATTAAAGGTGTTGTGAACTTAAGAGGAGACATTATTCCTGTAATGAGTCTACGACTAAAGTTCAATTTAAGCCCAGATGAATATACACCTGACACTAGAATTGTGATTATCAAAACAGAGGAACATAGTATAGGTATGATTGTTGATCGAGTAAAAGAAGTAGTAGAATTTTCGAAAGACTCCATTGAAACTTTACAGCGATTGGCCATCGGGGATGAGCAAAATTGGACTCAAGGGGTTGGTAAGACAGAAGGAGAAGTTGTAACGCTACTAAATGTTAATGCATTGCTAGATGAAATATTGGACGCATAGAAGATATCATGTCCATAAGGAGTGAAGCCATGGCGAAAATGGATGTAGATCAACTAAATATGATGCACTTAGATATTTTACGAGAGATAGGCAACATTGGATCAGGAAATGCTGCTACTGCATTAGCTAAATTGATCAATAAAAAGATTGATATAGGAGTTCCAAAAGTAAAGCTGTTAGAATTTAAATATGTTGCAGATTTACTGGGGGGAGCAGAGACAGAAGTAATCGGTATTTTATTTAATTTAAGTGGAGAAATTACAGGAATGATGATGTTTGTTTTAGATCAGCCTTCAGCCCAAGCTTTGGTCAATTTATTAATGGGACGTGAAAGTAATAGTAAAGAACCCTTTACAGAAATAGACTTTTCTGCACTTCAAGAAATAGGAAATATTTTAGCTGGATCTTACCTATCCTCTTTGGCAAACTTAACCAATTTATCTGTATCACCCTCTATACCCCATATGGCTCAAGATATGGCCGGTGCTATTTTAAGTGTACCAGCTATTGAGTTTGGGAAAATAGGAGATAAAGCTTTATTCATTGAAACAGAGTTTATGCAAGGTCAAGATGAAGTAGCTGGCTATTTCATTTTAATACCAGAGATGCGATCCTTTAATAAAATTTTATTAGCGTTAGGAATATCTAGTAATGGTATATAATGCAATGATAAAAGTAGGTATGGCAGATTTAAATACTTGTGTATCTCCAGGTATTTTAACTACATTAGGACTTGGATCTTGTGTTGGCATTACCTTATATGACCCAGCTACAAAAATAGGGGGATTAGTTCACGTAATGTTGCCTGATAGTACCCAAATTCGAAACAATGAAAATAAAGCAAAGTTTGCAGATACAGGGATCATTCAATTGGTAGATGATATGGTTAAGATAGGTGGAAGTAAAAAGAGGTTGGTAGCAAAAATAGCTGGAGGGGCTCAAATGTTCTCATTTCAGCAAAGTAATGATCTAATGAGAATAGGAGAAAGAAATGTAATTGCAACTAAAAAAATTTTGCAACAATTAGGTATTCCTATTCTGGCAGAGGATACAGGTGCAAATTATGGGCGCACCATAGAACTGCATACTCAAAATGGGGTTTTGCTTGTAAAAGCTATTGGGAAAGGGATACGAGAATTTTAAAAAAAGATATAGAGGTTAGATATATATGAAAATACTGCAGAAATTTCACATTCTATTGCCTTTGTTTGCTTCTTTTATTATAGGAACAGTGAGCTATTTGCAAAAAGATTCATTAGAAGCAATGGCCACGAAACTGATCATCACAATAACTGCATTTTATCTTTTAGGATCCATAGCTAGACATTTGGTGCAAAACATTTTACTAGAAAATGCCTTAGATGTAGATCTTCAAATGTCAAGATTTATAGAAGATGTGGAAGATGTAGAACAAAATGTTACAGCAGTAGCAGAAGAAATTGCACAAGAAGAATCATTACCAACATCAAAATAAAGTCAGATAATTGTTAAAGGGGGGGCGTTCTATGAACAAAGAAAATATAGAAGAACTATGGGTTAATTATGTCAAAACGAAAAGCCCCCATATCAAAGAAAAACTAATTATAGAATATTCTCCTCTTATTAAACATGTAGCTGGACGCTTATATATGTATCTAGGCCAGAATGTGGAATATGAAGATTTGATAGGATATGGAGTTTTTGGCCTAATTGATGCTATTGACAAATTTGATCTTGAAAAAGGCGTTAAATTTGAAACTTATGCTTCTCTAAGAATTCGAGGATCCATTTTAGATCATATTAGAAAAATGGACTGGGTACCAAGATCTTTACGGCAAAAACAAAAGGACGTTGAGAAAGCTTATTTAGATCTAGAAATTGAGTTAGGACGTCCAGCTGAGGATGAGGAAGTGGCTCAAAAGCTTAAGTTAAGCATGTCTGATTTTCAGGATCTTTTAAAACAGGTTAACATCCTTTCTTTAATTTCATTAGAGGAATATATGGATCAAAATTATGAAATAAATTTATCGTTTTATCAAGGATCTCTAGAAGAACAACCAGCAAATTATGTGGAGCAAAAAGAGTTAAAACAAATGCTAGCTGATACCATTGATGAATTACCAGAACGGGAAAAGCAAGTGATTATTTTTTATTACTTTGAAGATATGACTTTAAAAGAAATTAGTTATGTGCTAGGGGTCTCTGAATCTAGAATTTCACAATTACATACCAAAGCCCTCATGAGATTAAAGGGGAAACTTGGGACTCAACAGGGGGTATTATTTGGGTTATAAGAAAGGAGTAGGCCATGAATAGAAATGAAATCAATCAACAGACAGATTTTGAGCTTCAAGCAAAACATGATGGAATTTATCTAGAAATTAGAAAGCCATCACAAACCTCTATTGACTTAATGTTAGAGGGAATTATACATACCCTAGAAAGAAATAAAATATATGAATATTCCTTACAAGAAATAAAGCAAGCTTTGCAAAACAAAGCACCAGTAGTAGAAGTTAAAGTTTCAGAACAAATGGAGCTAGCTACCTTAGATGAAGAGATGCAACTGGAAATTTCATCGAATCGGATGTATGCAGTCGTTTCTTTTAAACCATCCCAAAAGGGCGGAAAAAGTTTAGAACCTGGACAAATCAAAAGGATGTTAGCAGACCATAAAGTTTGTTTTGGCCTAGATGAAGATCTGATTCATAAATTAGAAAAAGAAAAACAATATTATCATAAATATATTATTGCTCAGGGAAAAGAGGCCATCCCTGGAAAAGATGGAGAATTAATTTATCATTTTCAAATTAAAAAAGAAGCAACCTTTTTAGAAAAAGAAGATGGTACTGTTGATTTTCATCATTTGGACTTGATTGAAAACGTGCGCAAGGGACAACCTTTGGTTACAGCCATCCCACCAGAAGATGGTATACCTGGCACGACAGTTTTGGGAGAAGAAATTATTCCTAAGAAAGGAAAGGCAATACGCTTGCCAGTAGGTAAAAACACAGAGATTTCCCAAGACGAAACTCAACTCATAGCAACTACTGATGGACAAGTCCTTTTTACGGATAATAAAATTAGTGTTTACGAGGTTTATGAGGTGCCAGCAAATGTAGGAACTTCAACGGGTAATATTGATTTTGTAGGAAATGTAGTAGTAAAAGGGAATGTGTTAACAGGGTTTTCTATTAAAGCAGGGGGGAATATAGAAGTTTATGGAGTTGTAGAAGGGGCTCATTTAATTGCAGAAGGTGATATTATATTATATCGAGGTATGCAAGGGATCGGTCGTGGGCAGCTTCAAGCCGGTGGAAATGTTGTAGCTAAATATATTGAAAATAGTCATGTAGAGGCAGAAAAAGACGTAAAAAGCGAAGCTATTATGCATAGTACTGTAAAAGCAGGCTTGAGTATTGTGGTAGAAGGCAAGAGGGGGTTAATCGTAGGAGGTGTTTTGCGAGCGGGTCAAGAAATTGTAGCTAAGACCATCGGATCTTCTATGGCAACAGCAACAGTATTAGAAGTTGGTTTAGATCCTACTATTGTAGAGCACTTTAGAAATTTAAAACAAAGTTTGAAAGAGACAGAAAAAGAAGCGAAGCAAGTAGATCAGGCTATTACAATTCTCACACGTATGCAAGAAACAAGGGAGCTTACAGCAGAGCGCAAAGAAATGCTAGTGAAAACTACACGAACAAAAATTTTGTTACAACAAAAAATGTTAAATATACGTAATGAAATAGATAAAGTTGCTCCCTTATTAGAAGTAAAAACTTTAGGAAAAGTAAAGGCAATGAAGTTGGTCTACCCCGGTGTTAAGGTAACCATAGGAACTAGCAGTATGTATATTCGTGAAGATATTCAATACTGTACTTTATATGTTGATCAAGGTGATATTAAGGTAGATGTTTATCGCTAAAGATTCGTTGTACACTTAGGAGGTGAAGAGATGTCCATCCGGCCCTTAGACATGCAGGTAATGATTCCAAAAACACCTGAAGTAAGTCAACGACAGCAATTAGAATTCCAAAAATCAGGACTTGAGCAGCAACAAGCACAAATGGCTGCTCAGAAGCAAGAAAAACAACAATATCAACAGGTGATAAAAAGCAATGAATCGCAAAAAGCTGCTATTTATGAAAAGGGAGAAAAAAACAGACAATCTCCTCAACAAAATAAGAAAAAGAAACAATTAGAAAAAGAAAAAAAAGAAGATATACGAGGGAAAAAATCAGGGCATATTGATATTCGAATTTAGTTATTAGAGGTGGAAATATGTGGAGTAATAGCCCAGAAATATTTTTAGTTTTTAGTATGAATATAATCGGCCTCTGCTTGATTTTACTTAGCCTTTGGTTTTTAAGAAAAAAGGAAGAACCTATGGGAAGTTCAAAAATCAATGAGATAGAAAAGGAATTAATGCTAAGAACACAAGAAGCAGAGGAGATTTTGGAAGAATTAAATGATTTTAGTATCTATATGATGCGTCAAATGGAAAATAAACATAAAGAACTCATATTATTATATCAACTCATTGATGAAAAGCAAAGGGTTATGAATCAAATGCCAGATACAGAGAAAAAGATAGTACCTGCTCTAGAAGGCGATCCATATTTAAATAAGGATCAAGAGCAGATTCTGACCTTGTATAAAGAAGGCAAAACCATTGATGAAATAGCAAAAAGAATGCATATGGGCAAAGGAGAAGTTCAACTTATAATTGGGCTTTTTCAAATGAGGTGAAAATATGAGGATGAAAAAATCTTATTTCTTAGGGGGACTTGGACTTGGTATAATGATATCTTCTTTCTTATCTTTTGTGATTATGATTTCATATCAAAATCAAGGTTCAAAAACACTTCCGGCAATAAATAAAGAAGAAATCATTAGGCAAGCAGAAGATCTTGGGATGATTTTTATTACTGAACTTCCCTCTGCAACCAAAGATTGGACAGAGGAGGAAATAATTGTAAAAGCGAGAGAGCTAGGAATGGATTTTGTAGTGGATGATATACAAGAAAATGAAATACAGAACAATAAGACAAACGAAAATAATGAGGCAGAATCAAGTCAGCAATTAAGTGATAAAGAGGTAGTAGAGGATTTGAAGAGTACGAACATCTATATTCCACCTGGATCTAGTGCAATTGCCATAGGGAAATTATTAGCTCAAGAAGGAATTATTGCTAATGCAGAAATTTTTTATTCTTTTATTATGGAAGAAAAAGCAACAACCAAACTGCGGGCAGGTAATTTTGAAATTCCTATTGGAAGTACAAATGAGGAAATTTTATTAATTTTGCAGAGAAAAGAAAAAAAGGATTAAAAGAGATTGCCAAAACAAGGTCCTTGTGATATACTAATCAACGGAAGAAAACACACACGTATTTTAATTTTTTAGGGAGGTGCCCTACTGGGTTCCCCAAAAAAGATGATAAATACGGAGGAAAAACCAAAATAGGAGGAAATCACATGAGTGTAATTTCAATGAAACAATTATTAGAAGCAGGGGTACATTTCGGACATCAAACTCGACGTTGGAACCCTAAAATGGCAGAATATATTTTCACAGAGAGAAATGGAATTTATATCATTGACTTACAAAAAACAGTAAAAAAAGTTGATGAAGCATATTATGCAATTCGTGAAGTTGTAGAAAATGGTGGCAATGTTTTATTTGTAGGAACAAAAAAACAAGCTCAAGATGCTATTAAAACAGAAGCAGAGCGTTGTGGAATGTATTATGTTAATCAAAGATGGTTAGGTGGAATGTTAACAAATTTCAAAACCATTCGTACTCGTATCGAGAGATTAAAACAACTAGAAATGATGGAAGAAGATGGGACTTTCGAAGTACTGCCTAAAAAAGAAGTAATTCAATTAAGGAATGAAAAAGATAAATTGGAAAAAGCATTAGGCGGCATCAAAGAAATGAAAAACATCCCAGATGTTATTTTCATTGTAGATCCTAGAAAAGAAAGAATTGCAATTCAAGAAGCACATATTTTAGGCATTCCTATTGTAGCCATTGTTGACACGAATTGTGATCCTGAAGAAGTGGATTACGTCATTCCTGGTAATGATGATGCAATTCGCGCAGTCAAATTAATCGTAGGTAAAATGGCTGATGCAGTGATTGAGGCAAACCAAGGATATCAGGATACTGAAGAAAAATCTAAAGATCATGTAGAGCAAAAAGAAAGCGCTGCCGACCTAGATACAACAGAAATATCTGAGACAACACAAGAATAAGGTGCTTTTAGAGTAGCCATATCTTTAAAGCTTCAGCCTATAAAAGCAGGTTGGAGCTTTCATTGTATAGAGATACAGTTTGAGGAAAACCATTAAAATAAACGGAGGGTTAATTATGACAATTACAGCAAGCATGGTAAAAGAATTAAGAGAAATCACCGGTGCAGGAATGATGGATTGTAAAAAAGCATTGACAGAAACTAATGGTGATATGGATAAAGCAATGGAATTATTAAGGGAAAAAGGGTTGGCAGCAGCAGCTAAAAAAGCAGGAAGAATTGCAGCAGAAGGTCTTGTTATGGATGCTATTAGCCAAGAAGGAAAAATTGGTGCATTAGTAGAAGTAAATAGTGAAACTGATTTCGTTGCTAAAAATGAAGATTTCAGATCCTATGTAACAGCGGTGGCTAAACAAGCTACAGAAACCAAAGCTACATCTATTGAAGAGTTTTTAGCAGAGCCATGGAAGGAAAATACTAGCCAAACAGTGCAAGATGTGCTAGCAGAAAAGGTTGGGGTTATTGGAGAAAACCTTAGCATTCGTAGATTTGTAAAATTTGAAGCAACCCAAGGAACAATTGTATCATATATACACGGTGGCGGACGTATCGGAGTTTTAATAGAATTAGAAACAGAAATTGTAAATGATGCTGTAATTGAAGCAGGGAAGAACTTAGCAATGCAAGTGGCTGCTGTAAATCCCCAATACGTAAGTAGAGATGAAATTTCTGAAGAATATATTGAAAAAGAAAGAAACTTCTTAACACAACAAGCATTAAATGAAGGTAAGCCAGCCAATATTGTTGAAAAAATGGTAATAGGAC
Organism: Candidatus Epulonipiscium sp.; assembly: GCA_012799415.1. Taxonomy (GTDB): domain Bacteria; phylum Bacillota; class Clostridia; order Lachnospirales; family JAAYNZ01; genus JAAZLH01. The sequence goes on from JAAZLH010000385.1 coordinate 8,767, forward strand.
GTTTAAACAAATCTCTCCAAGAAGTTTGCTTAGTTGACCAAGCTTATGTAAAAGATGGAGATCTTACAGTACAAAAATATTTAGATGGTGTTTCTAAAGAAGTAGGTAGCAGGGTGACTATTAAACGTTTTGTGCGCTTTGAAACAGGAGAAGGGTTAGAAAAAAGAGAAGAAAACTTTGCGGAAGAAGTTGCAAAACAGATGCAAGGTTAATGGTAAAGTAGAGGATTGCATAAAAAGGGAAGCACAGGGTGTTTCCCTTTTTCTACGGGAAGGAAAAACCTTCTAATAACTATAGAAAAAATCGTTAAAGTATGGTACATTAAGTAAAGAGGGGGACTTTTATATGAAAAACTATAAAAGAGTATTGATCAAGCTAAGCGGAGAGGCCTTAGCTGGAGAGCAAGGTTTTGGATTTGATGAACAAAATGTACGTCGAGTAGGAGAACAAATAAAACCTTCTTTACAACAAGGAGTTCAAATATCTGTAGTCATTGGTGGTGGAAATTTTTGGCGTGGCCGAAGCAGCGAAACTATGGATCGAACGAAGGCAGATCAAGTGGGGATGTTAGCCACAGTAATGAATGCTTTATATGTCTCTGAAATATTTAGGACTATGGGGATTAAAGCAATTGTACAAACACCTTTCCCCATTGGGAATATGACAGAGGTTTTCTCTAAAGACAAAGCGATTGAGTATATGGAAAAGGGATTTGTTGTATTTTTTGCCGGAGGAACAGGACATCCATTTTTTTCTACAGATACAGGTGCTGCCTTACGAGGTTGCGAAATAGAAGTTGATATATTATTATTTGCTAAAAACATTGATGGTGTGTATGATGCCGATCCTAAAGAGAATATTCACGCTAAAAAGTATGATCAAATTCCCTGCCAACAAATCCTTCAACAAAACTTAAAAGTTATTGATGCCACTGCAGCTAGCTTATGTATGGAACAAAAAATACCCGTTTTGGTTTTTGGTTTAAATATTCCCGAAAGTCTTCAAAAGGCAATTTCGGGTAAAAATATAGGTACTTTAATTACAGTTAAATAGAGGAGGAAGAATCATTATGAATGCAAATCAATACAAACCTTATGAAGACAAAATGAAAAAAGTAATTACTGGATTAGAAGAAGAATTTGTAACCATTCGAGCAGGAAGAGCAAATCCAAATATTCTTAATCGAATTTCAGTTAATTACTACGGTACCCCCACTCCTTTACAACAAGTTGGAAATATATCTATTCCAGAGGCTCGTTTATTACAAATTCAGCCATGGGACACTAGCCTATTAGGGGAAATTGAAAAAGCAATTTTAGCATCTGATATAGGAATAACCCCTAATAACGATGGAAAAATGATCCGCCTTGTCTTTCCAGAATTAACAGAAGAGCGAAGAAAAGATCTTACTAAGGATGTAAAGAAAAAAGGTGAGAAGTCAAAAATAGCTATTCGAAATATTCGGCGTGAAGCTATAGATGATTTTAAGAAAATGGAAAAAAGCAGTGAAATCAGAGAAGATGAATTAAAAATAGCAGAAGATGCAATTCAAAAAATGACAGATCAGTACGTTGAAGAGATTGATAAAAAAGTAGAAGAAAAAAGCAAAGAAATTCTATCTGTTTAATTATTTAAAACTCCCCTCCAACGAGGGGGTTATTTTATTGGTATTTTATCATCCTTTTTGGTATAATAAACCTACATAGTAACATTAGCTTAGTAACCCAAAAATAGGAGGTTGCAATGGATATACAAAAAAATCTAATAAATTTTAAACGTCTTCCTACTCATATTGCATTTATTATGGATGGGAATGGACGATGGGCACAGAAATATAATAAAACAAGAGCACAGGGACATGAGGCGGGGAGTAAAACCTTAGAAAATTTAACAAAGGAGATGGATCGCATAGGTATCCAATATGTTACAGCCTATGCTTTTTCAACAGAAAATTGGAATCGTCCTAAAGCAGAAGTTGATTTTTTAATGGGGTTACTACGAAAATATTTCAAACAACACATCCGTCAAGCAAAAAAAGATAATATTAAGATAAAAGTAATTGGTGATTGTTCGGGTTTAGCTCTAGATATACAAGAGCAGATAAAAGAGTTAGAAAACATGACCAAGGATAAAACAGGGCTTGTACTACAATTAGCTTTAAACTATGGAGCAAGGGATGAAATGATACGAAGTATACAAAAAATAGGTAAAGATCTACTTGAAAATAAAATTAAAATAACAGAAATTGATGAGTTGATGTTTGAACAATATTTAGATACAGCTACTATACCTGATCCAGATTTACTTATACGTACTAGTGGAGAAATTCGTTTAAGTAATTTTTTATTGTGGCAAATGGCTTATACAGAACTATATTTTTGTGAAGAATTCTGGCCTGATTTTTCTATACAGAATTTATATGATGCAATTTATCATTTTCAACAACGGAAAAGAAGATTTGGAGGACTTTAAGATAAAAAGGGAGGAATTTATGTGAAAACCCGTATTATCAGCGCTCTTTTAGGAATACCCTTAGCTATATTTCTAATTTTTTATGGGAGCTGGCCTTTGGTATTGACTGTGTTGTTTTGTTGCTTAATTGGCCAAAAAGAGTTCTTTTATGCTTTTAAATCTATAGCAAAGCCTTTATCTATTATTGGTTATGGAGCAACAATTATATATATTTTTTTTGTTTTACCAAGGGAAACCTATTTACTGTTATTTTTGACAGCACTGATTTTGATATTATTAGTTAGTTTAGTATTTTTATATCCTAAGCGTAGTATGATAGACTTAGGGATTACTTTTTTTGGTTTTTTCTATGTAACCTTTTTATTTTCACATATTCTCCTACTCCGTAATATGTCAGATGGGATTTTTTTAGTGTGGCTGATTTTTATTAGTGCTTGGGGGAGTGATACAGGGGCTTACTTCATTGGGGTTGGGTTTGGAAAACATAAATTATGCCCAAACTTGAGTCCTAATAAGACAATAGAAGGTGCTATTGGAGGATTATTAGGAGGAAGTTTATTATGTTATTTATATGGATGGATAGTACAGCCGTATATGACGACAGTAGGAGAAGGAATTAGTTTTCCTTTGCTTTGCTTGATTTTGGGTCTCTGCGGTGCTGCTTTATCCCAATTAGGTGATTTATCAGCTTCTGCAACAAAACGTTTTACCAAAATTAAAGATTATGGAGATTTAATTCCAGGCCATGGGGGGATATTGGATCGTTTTGATAGTATTCTTTTTACGGCTCCTTTTGTGTATTATGCAATTAAGTATTTCGGATGAAAAGGTATAAAAAAAATTAAGAATAGCCATGCTAAAAGAGGTGAATACAGTGAAGAAAATATGTATTTTGGGTTCTACAGGATCTATAGGAACCCAGACATTAGAGGTTGTTCAAAATTTACCAGATATAAAAGTAATAGGACTTAGCGCACATCGCAATATTGATTTATTAGAAAAACAAATTTATCAATTTAAACCTGAAAAAGTGGCTGTTATGGATGAGCAAGAAGCATTACGGTTACGTACGCGTATTCAAGGATTAGACGTAAAGGTACTAGCAGGTATGGAAGGCGTTCTAGAAATTGCTCAAATGGAAGAGGCTGAAATTGTTGTAACAGCAGTGGTAGGGATGATTGGGCTCCGTCCTACACTGGCAGCCATTGGTGCAAAGAAAGATATTGCATTAGCCAATAAAGAAACTTTAGTTACAGCTGGCGATATTGTTATGAAGGCAGCTAAAAAAAATGGCGTATCTATCTATCCTGTGGATAGTGAACATTCAGCTATTTTTCAGTGTTTACAGGGGAATCAAATGAACGATGTACAGCAGATCATTTTAACGGCTTCTGGTGGTCCTTTCAGGGGAAAAAGTGCAGAAGATTTAAAAATGGTTACTAAAGAACAGGCATTATGCCATCCAAACTGGAATATGGGAGCCAAAATCACTATCGATTCAGCGACGATGATGAACAAAGGACTTGAAGTTATCGAAGCAAAATGGCTTTTTAATATAGATCTAGAACACATTAAGGTATTGATTCACCCTCAAAGCATCATCCACTCGATGGTAGAATTTGTAGATGGTTCTGTCATTGCTCAGTTAGGGGAACCCGATATGAAAGTTCCTATCCAATACGCATTAACCTACCCTAAACGTTTTTTAAATCCATATCCTAAGCTAGACTTTATGCAAAGGAATACTCTTACCTTTGAGGAACCAGACTTAAAAACTTTTAGGTGCTTATTTTTGGCTTATGAAGCATTACAGGCAGGGGGAACTATGCCTACGGTACTTAATGCAGCTAATGAAGCAGTTGTAGCTAGATTTCTAAAAGGAAAACTTTCTTTTACAGAAATACCTAAATGGATCGAAGAAGCTATGGAGCATCATGAAAATATTAAACATCCTTCTTTAGAAGATATTTTATATATAGAAAAATGGACATATAATTATTTAGAAAGTAGGTGGAAAGCTTGACAATTGTTGTTGCTATTTTAGTTTTTGGATTGATTGTATTAGTACATGAATTTGGACATTATATTGTAGCCAAAAAAAATGGTATTTTAGTAGAAGAATTTGCAATTGGAATGGGGCCTAAATTAATTGGAAGACAATGGGGAGACACCTTGTATTCTATTCGAATTTTACCTATCGGTGGTTTTTGTAAAATGCTTGGTGAAGAGGAAGCCTCCGATGATATGAGATCTTTTAGCAGTAAATCTGTAGGTGCTCGTATGGCTGTTATTGTGGCAGGACCTCTGATGAATTTCTTACTTGCTTTTCTTATTGTATGGGGAATTTCTGCGATTGTAGGGTTTACCACTACTACTATTGGACAGATTGAACCTGGATACCCAGCCGAGATAGCCCAATTGCAAACAGGCGATAAGATTATCTCAATGAATGGGAAGAGGATACAAATATTCGAAAAACTATCTTTCTATCTTGCACAATATAAAGAAGAACAAGGACCAGTAGAGCTTGTTATAGAAAGAAATCGACAAAGAATGACTTTCCGATTAAATCCTAAATGGGATACAGAACTAGGGACTTGGAGAATTGGATTTGCTTCCCAACCCATGAAAGGAAATATACTACAAACGATACAATATAGTTTTAATCGAATGATTTTCTTAATTCAAGCTACAGTATCTGGGTTTATTCAGCTAATGACAAACCAAGTAGATCGAAGTCAGGTGGCAGGGCCAGTAGGAATTATTCAAGTTATTGGTGAAACTTATGAGACGGGAATTCAGCAGAGTTTTATAGCAGCTTTAGCGAATGTTTTATGGTTAGCAGCTTTGCTTAGTGCTAACTTAGGAGCATTAAATTTATTTCCTATTCCTGCCTTAGATGGTAGCCGATTGATTTTTTTGGCGGTGGAAGGAATAAGAGGAAAACCTATTGATGCGGAGAAAGAAAATATGGTTCATTTTTTTGGTTTAGTAGTACTTATGGGGTTCATGATTTATGTAACTTACGGAGATATTGTGAAATTGATTCGACCAAGCTAGTGTAGGAGGTATATAGGATGACAGAAAGCTTTGCGAGAAGGAAAACCACTGTGGTGGCAATAGGAGATGTCCTTGTAGGGGGACATCATCCTATTGCCATTCAATCTATGACCAATACAGATACAAGAGATATAGTATCAACAGTAGAACAGATTTTAGCTTTAGAAAAAGAAGGATGCGAAATTATTCGAGTTGCAGTGCCAGACCTACAGGCGGCTCAAGCATTAGGTGACATTAAAAAGCAAATTCATATTCCTTTAGTAGCGGATATTCATTTTGACTATCGCTTAGCCCTTGAAGCCATTGCCCAAGGAGTCGATAAGCTTCGTATTAACCCTGGGAATATTGGCTCAGAAGAACGAGTCAAAGCCGTGGTTGAAGCTGCAAAAGAGCGACATATTCCTATTCGAATTGGGGTCAATGCAGGTTCTTTAGAACGCTCTATTTTACAGCATTATGGTGGTGTTACAAGTGATGGTTTGGTTGAAAGTGCTTTGCGGCATATTTCCATATTGGAAAAACATGATTTTACCAATATTATTATTTCTTTAAAAGCATCTGATATCCCATTAACTTTAGCTTCCTACCAAAAATTATCAGAAAAAGTGGACTATCCTTTACATATTGGTGTAACAGAAGCAGGAACAGTTTGGGCTGGAACGGTAAAATCAGCAGCAGGAATAGGAGCCTTATTAGCTCAAGGTATTGGTGATACTTTGCGTGTTTCTCTAACAGGAGATCCTTTAGAAGAAGTACGATGTGGTAAACAAATTTTACAATCTATGAGTATTCGGCAGTTTGGAGTAGAATTTATATCCTGCCCAACTTGTGGACGTACAGAAATTGATCTTATTGAGTTAGCTAAAGAAGTAGAGAAACGGTGCCAGCATATTCGTAAGCCTATAAAAGTTGCAGTCATGGGATGCATAGTAAACGGGCCTGGGGAAGCAAGAGAAGCAGACATTGGTATTGCTGGAGGAAAAGGCGTTGGAATCATTTTTAAAAAAGGAGAACTAATTAAAAGAGTACCTGAAAACCAATTATTAGAAGCATTGATGGAGGAAATTGAAAAAATACAAATGGAATAGGGGGAACTTTTTTATGCAAGAACAATTATATCAGTTTAAAGATGTATTTTCCGCTATTCCCCTAGATAATTCTATTCAATCCGTATTTGCAAAAGCCCAAGTACGTCAGGTTATTGTAGCACCAAATAAGAAAAAAATATATATATATTTAGTTCTGAGCCAGCTTATTGATAGAAGAACCATAGAAACTCTTGAGAGGCAATTTCAGCAGTATACAGGGCAAAGTATAAAAATAAGAGTCAAGGTTCAATATAAATTACAAGACCAAAAAATTTCTAAGACTTGGATGAATGAGTATTGGGAACAAATTTTACAGACCATTCAGGAAATCAGTCCGATTTGTGTAGGGATTTTACGAGAGAGCTCTTGGACGGTGAAAGAGCAGTCCTTAACCATTGCTACGAAAGATCATTCATCCTTCTACCTGCGTAAGAAAAGACTGGACCATATGATAAAGGCTTTAATTCAAGAACAATTAGGAATAGATATGGAAGTCATTTTTGAAGAAAATGAACGGTCTCTAGAAGAAAAGAAACAGTATGAAGAACAAATAGAAAGCACAGAATATGCACTTATTCAGGAAGTAGTGCAAGAAATGGTTCAACGTTCACCTGTGGTCTCAGAGACAAATACAGTAGAAACATCTATATTGATAGGGAAAGCAGTAACAGGCATGCCGCTACCACTGAAAGAACTTGAGCCTGAACCAGGGCAAATTGTAATTGAGGGTCGTATACTTTCTGTTATGGCTAGGGAAATTAAAGGTGGCCGTTATATTCTTTCTTTTGATATTACAGATGAACAAGATGCGGTTACAGTAAAATGCTTTCTTAAAAAGGAAAAATATGAGGAGGAAGTTGCCCATCGACTTCAAAAACAAAAAACAGTACGAATTGGTGGAGAAGTCCAATATGATAGTTATAGCCAAGAAACTATTGTTATGGCAAGAAATATTGAGTTAATCCAAAGTAAAGTCATCCAAAGAGAAGATCATGCCAAAGAAAAACGAATAGAATTGCATGCACATACTCAAATGAGTACTATGGATGGGCTGGTTTCTCCAACAGCTTTAATAGAAAGAGCAGCAAGATGGGGGCATTCGGCTATTGCTATTACAGATCATGGGGTAGTACAAGCTTTTCCAGATGCAGCAGCAGCAGCTAAAAAGTTTGGTATAAAAGTGATTTATGGTGTAGAAGCATATTTAGTTGATGATTTAAAAAATGTGGTATTAAATTCTAAGAATCAAGATTTTCAAGATACTTATATTGTTTTTGACATTGAAACCACTGGTTTATATGCTGGAAGGGATCGTATTACAGAAATAGGTGCAGTTAAAGTAGTTAAGGGAGAAATTGTTGATCAATATAGTACATTTGTTAATCCGGGAATACCTATTCCAGAAAAAATACAGGAATTGACCGGGATTACAGATGAGATGGTTCAAGATGCACCAGAAATTTCAGAAGTATTACCTACTTTTTTAGATTTTATTGATGATGGAATTTTGGTAGCCCACAATGCAAGTTTTGATGTTAACTTTATTCGCTATTTTGCTAATCAACAATCATTGAATATTTCTCATACTGTTGTTGATACATTAGAGCTTAGCCGTGCTCTTTTTCCTAACTTGAGTCGTCATAGATTAAATGTAGTTGCAAAACATCTAGATATTTCTTTAGAGAATCATCATCGTGCAACAGACGATGCGCAAGCTACGGCAGAAATATTTTTAAAATGTATGGCTCTTCTGGAGGAAAAAAATATTACTACTTTAGATCAAGTCAATGAATTTGCAGCAGGGTCTATAGATATTAAAAAACTTCGTAGCAACCATGCTATTATTTTAGTAAAGAACAAAGAAGGGCTTAAAAACTTATATCGTTTAATTTCTCATGCACATATTGATTACTTTTATCGTCAGCCTCGTATTCCAAAAAGCCTTTATATAAAATACCAAGCGGGTTTGATGATTGGAACTGCTTGTGAAGCTGGAGAACTATATAGAGCCATCTTAGAAAATAAATCTGATCAAGTAATTAGAGAACTGATGGAGTTCTATGATTATGTAGAAATCCAGCCCCTTGGAAACAATCAGTTTTTAATTAATAATAATACGGTTCACTCTATAGAAGATTTAAAAGAAATTAATCGTAAAATAGTAGCTCTTGGGAAAGAATATAATAAGCCGGTTGTAGCAACTGGTGATGTTCATTTTTTGGATCCAGAAGATGAAGTCTATCGAAAGATTTTAATGATGGGACAAGGATTCAGTGATGCAGAAGAGCAACCACCTTTATATTTACGTACAACAGAAGAAATGCTAGAAGAATTTTCTTATTTAGGTACAGAAATAGCAAAAAAAGTAGTTATAACAGATCCTAATTTTATCAGTGATCAGATTGAAAATATTAAGCCAATTCCGGATGGAACCTACCCCCCTCATATTGAAGGGGCTGATGAAGAACTGGTAAGAATTACCACTGAAAAGGCGAAAGAAATGTATGGAGATCCTTTGCCAGAGCCTGTTCAAAATCGATTAGATCGAGAATTGAATTCTATTATTAAAAATGGTTTTGCAGTCATGTATATTATTGCACAAAAACTGGTTTGGAAGTCACTGGAAGATGGTTATCTTGTTGGATCACGTGGTTCTGTTGGTTCCTCTTTTGTGGCGACCATGGCAGGAATTACAGAAGTAAATCCATTGCCGCCCCATTATTATTGTCCAGATTGTCAATATGGGGAGTTTGATTCTCCGGTGGTACAATCTTTTGCTGGGGGATCAGGTTGTGATATGCCAGATAAACAATGTCCCCAATGTGGTACTATGCTATGTAAGGAAGGCCATGATATTCCCTTTGAAACATTTCTGGGTTTTGATGGAGACAAAGAGCCAGATATTGATTTAAACTTTTCAGGAGAGTACCAACCTAGGGCCCATGCTTATACAGAAGAATTATTTGGACAAGAACATGTATTTAGGGCAGGGACTATCGGAACTTTAGCAGAAAAAACAGCTTATGGATTCGTCAAAAAGTATTTAGATGAAAAGCAAATTATTGCCCGAAATGCCCAAGTGAATCGGCTTGTGTATGGCTGTACTGGAGTTAAACGAACAACAGGGCAACACCCAGGAGGTCAGATGGTTATTCCAACGGGATACGAAATTTATGAATTTACACCAGTACAACGTCCTGCAAACGATATGAATTCTACTATTACTACTACTCATTTTGATTATCATTCCATTAGTAGCTGTTTATTAAAGCTAGATATATTGGGGCATGACGATCCTACTGTAATTCGAATGTTAGAGGAAATGACAGGTGTAGATGCAAGAAAAATTCCTTTAGATGATGAGAAGGTTTTGTCCTTGTTTACTTCTACAGATGCCCTAGGAGTGACCCCTGAGGAAATCAACAGTCCCGTAGGTAGCTTAGGGTTACCTGAGTTTGGAACTCGATTTGTACGGCAGATGCTTGTAGATACTGAACCAACAAACTTCTCAGAATTGATCCGAATTTCAGGTCTATCTCATGGAACTGATGTGTGGTTAAATAATGCACAGGACTTAATTAGGGGGGGGACAGCAACATTATCGGAAGTTATTTCAACTCGAGATGATATTATGGTTTATTTAATCTTACAAGGGGTAGAGAAGAAACAGGCATTTAAAATCATGGAGCAAGTTAGAAAAGGAAAAGGCTTAGATGAAGTTGATGAAGAAGCTATGAAAGCAGCAGGAGTAGCAGATTGGTACATTGAATCTTGTAAAAGAATTAAGTATATGTTTCCTAAAGCACATGCTGCAGCATATGTAATGATGGCTTTTAGAATTGCTTATTTTAAAGTCTATTATCCTGAATGTTTTTATGCCGCATTTTTTACTGTACGGGCCAACGATTTTGATTATGTTCTGATGTGTAAAGGGGTGGCAAAAGTCAAATCTGCTATCCGTGATCTAGATGAAAAAGGAAATCAGATGACAACAAAAGAAAAGAATTTGCTTACGATTTTAGAGATTGTTTTAGAAATGTATGCCCGAGGGATTTCTTTTCTACCTATTGATCTTTATAAATCCCATGCCACTGAATTTCAAGTAAAAGAAGAAGGGATTTTACCACCTCTTAACGCTTTAGAAGGTTTGGGAAATACAGCAGCAATGAATATTTTACAAGCACGAGCTGAAGGTGAATTTTTATCAATAGAAGAATTTAGAGAGAGGACCAAGGTAAGTAAAACTGTTATTGAGCTTATGAAAGAAGATGGAATTTTTGATGGAATTCCTGAAACAAGTCAATTAAGCCTTTTTTAACTTGCACTTGCATCACATCAGTAGTAATGATATAATTGACTAGAATAGTCATATAATTGATGCGACAAGAGTGGGTGCAAGCCCACTCTTATCTATTGTAAACTAAAAAAATCTATCTATATTTAAAGAAACTCTTAAGTATGGGCAGGATTAAATAAAGAGGTGAAAAGGTGAAAAAAACAATTGTAGAACAAGTAGAAGCAATGCTTGACCCCATTTTAGAAGAACGTGATTATGAATGTGTAGATGTAGAGTTTGTTAAAGAAGGAGCCAATTGGTTTTTACGGGTATTTGTTGATAAAGAAGGAGGAATTACTATAGAGGATTGTGAATGGGTGAGTCGTTCTTTGGAAAAAGAACTTGATGAGAAAGATCCTATTGAGCAATCTTATATATTGGAAGTTAGTTCTCCTGGTCTAGATCGTCCTTTAAAAAAAGATGAGGATTTTGTTCGTTACAAAGATGAAATTGTAGATGTCAAACTTTATAAAGCCATAGAAAAACAAAAAGAGTTTCAAGGAAAGTTAGTCGGTTTGCAAGATGATCATATCGTAATTGAAAATGAAGCAGGGGATCTCTTATCTTTTCCAAAAGATCAAGTAGCGATCGTTCGTTTAGCAGTGATATGGTAGAGCAAAATAGACACTGTAAGAGAAAGTTACCTGATTAGGAGGAGGCTAAGAAATGAATTCCGAATTTATTGAAGCATTGGATCAAATTGCAAAAGAAAAAGGAATAGATAAGGAGATTTTACTAGAAGCCATTGAAACATCTTTGGTCTCTGCATGTAAAAAGAATTATGGATCATCGCAAAGTATTCGTGTAACAATGGATCGTCAAACAGGGGATGTAGGTGTCTTTCTTCAAAAGCAAGTTGTTGAAGTCGTAAAAAATGATCATGCAGAAATAACCCTAGAAGCAGCGAAAGAAATCAAACCTTATTATGAGCTAGGGGATATGGTAGATATAGAAGTTACCCCTAAGGATTTTGGTAGAATTGCGGCTCAGACTGCCAAACAAGTGGTTGTACAGCGAATTCGTGAAGCAGAAAGAGAGATTATATATCAACAATATATTAGTAAAGAAAAAGATATTGTAAATGGAATCATTCAGAGAAAAGAGCGCAAAAATGTTATGATTCGACTTGGGAAGACGGAAGGTATTTTGGCTCCTAATGAACAAGTACCTGGGGAAGAGTATGAGTTCAATGAACGAATGAAAGTTTATGTATTAGAAGTGAAGCAGACACCAAAAGGCCCACAGGTATTTGTTTCCAGAACTCATCCGGAATTAGTAAAAAGGTTATTTGAACAAGAGGTACCAGAAGTACAAAATGGTATTGTAGAAATTAAGAGTATTGCACGAGAAGCCGGCTCCCGAACAAAGATGGCTGTTTTCTCTAGGGATCAAGACGTAGATCCAGTAGGTGCTTGCGTAGGGCAAAATGGTGCTAGGGTCAATGTTATTGTAAATGAATTACGAGATGAAAAAATCGATATTATTCATTGGGATGAAGATCCTAAAAAATTTATTGCCGCATCTTTAAGCCCTTCTAAAGTTGTAGAAGTAGCTCTTAATTCAGAAGATAAAAGTGCAAAAGTCATCGTTCCTGATTATCAACTTTCTTTAGCTATTGGAAAAGAAGGGCAGAATGCAAGGCTTGCTGCAAAACTAACAGGATGGCGTATTGATATCAAGAGTGAAACACAAGCAAAAGCTCTGGATTTTATTACAGATGAAGATCGAGAGCGGGAATAAAATACTTCTGGGTGAGGAGTGAATCAGATGAAACAAAGGAAAATCCCTCTTCGTAAATGTGTTGGATGTCAAGAAATGAAAAATAAGAAGGAATTGGTGCGAGTCGTTCGTACCCAAGAAGGTGAAGTTTCTCTTGATTTTACAGGGAAAAAGCCAGGACGTGGTGCATACATTTGTCCTAGTAAGGCTTGTTTGGAGGCAGCTCATAAAAGTAGAGGACTAGAGCGTTCATTTAAAGCAGGGATTTCACCTGAGATTTATCAAGCCTTACAAGAGGAGTTAGACAATGAAAATGTATAAGCGACTATTTTCTATGCTCAGTCTCTCTCAAAAAGCAGGCAAGATAAGATCCGGAGAATTTATGTGCGAAAATAGTATCAAGAATAAAGAAGCATTGCTTGTTATTGTAGCTGAAGATGCATCTGAAAATACAGCTCAATCATTCAGGCAGCAATGTGAATATTATCAAGTTCCTTTTTATCAAATAGGAACCAAGGAAGAATTAGGACGAAGCATCGGAAAGGAATATCGAGCTTCTTTAGCTATTGTAGATCCCAATTTTGCAAATCGGATTGAACAATTATTGCAAGATATTTTAGGATCATAGGAAAAAATGGAGGTGGGTTTTATTGTCAAAAATTAGAGTCTATGAGATGGCAAAGCAACTCAATGTAAGTAGTAAAGAAATTATTCAAAAGTTACAAGAATTTGATGTTCAAATTAATAGTCATATGAGCACATTGGAAGATGCAGAGGCAGATTTATTATTAGAATATTATACTGCAACTGAAAAAACAGTGGAAACAACAGAGCAGCAGGAAGAGGTATCAAAAGAAAAAATAGAAGTCTCTGTAGAGGAGAAAAAACATAGATCTAGAAAAGAAAAACAAGAACAGCAACAAGAGGAAGAAGGGGACACTATCCTTAGCATACAAATACCGGATAAAATTACAGTGAAAGCATTAGCAGAAAAATTAGATCAACCCTTTAGTAATGTGATGAAAGTGTTAATGGGCAAGGGTGTTATGGCTACCATTAATCAAGAAATTAATTTTGAAACAGCGTCTTTGGTTGCAGAGGAATTTGATGTGCTTGTAGAAGAAGAAGAGGCAACAGATCTACTAGAAACATTGTTCTTGGAAGAACCTGATAGCCCTGAAGAACTACAAGAGCGTCCACCTGTTGTAGTTGTTATGGGGCATGTTGATCATGGAAAAACATCTTTACTAGATGCTATTCGTGAAAGTAATGTAACTTCACGGGAAGCAGGAGGAATTACTCAACATATTGGTGCTTATGTAGTAGATATAGATGGTAAAAAAATAACTTTTCTAGACACACCAGGCCATGAGGCTTTTACAGCTATGAGAATGCGTGGTGCTCAAGTTACAGACGTAGCCATTTTAGTAGTGGCAGCTGATGATGGTGTAATGCCACAAACCATAGAAGCTATTAATCATGCAAAAGCAGCTGGTATACAAATTATTGTAGCCATCAATAAAATGGATAAACCTAGTGCAAATCCTGATCGTGTTAAGCAAGAATTAGTTGAATATGGATTAGTAGTAGAAGATTGGGGCGGGGATACTATCTGTGTACCTGTTTCAGCACTGAAAAATGAGGGTATTGATCAATTATTAGAAATGGTTCTACTGGTTTCTGAAATGGAAGAGTTTAAAGCCAATCCTGATAAGAAAGCTAGGGGAACTATTATTGAAGCAGAACTAGATAAGGGACGTGGTCCTGTAGCTACAGTATTAGTACAAGATGGTACTTTGAAAGTAGGAGATCCTATTATTGCAGGTAGTGCTTATGGTCGTATTCGTGCTATGATGGATGACAAGGGACGCAGAGTCAAACAAGCAGGTCCCTCCACTCCCGTAGAAATATTAGGTCTTTCTGAGGTGCCAGCAGCAGGAGAACTTTTTTATGTTGCCAATAGTGATAGAGAAGCACGGCAATTTGCAGAACGAGTTATAGCCGCAGGTCGGGAGCGATTAATTCAAGATACTCCCCAAAAAGTTTCTTTAGATGATCTGTTCTACCAGATTCAAACAGGAAATATGAAAGAACTTAACATTGTTGTTAAAGCAGATGTACAGGGATCCGTAGAAGCAGTTAAACAAAGTTTAGAAAAGCTGTCTAATGAGGAGGTCCGTATTCGTACTTTACATGGTGGAGTAGGCGCAGTCACAGAATCAGATGTTATGCTAGCTTCTGCCTCCAATGCGATTATTATTGGTTTCAATGTACGTCCTGAAGTTAGCGCCACATCTGTAGCAGAAAGAGAAAAAGTAGATATCCGGCTTTATCGAGTTATCTATAGTGCTATTGAAGATATTGAAGCTGCTATGAAAGGGATGCTAGATCCTGTTTACCAAGAGAAAGTGACAGGACACGTAGAGATTCGTCAGATTTTCAAAGCATCTGCTTTAGGGACTATCGGTGGTTCTTATGTCTTAGATGGTAAGATTACTAGAAATTCAAAAGTTCGTATTGTTAGAGATGGAATTGTAATTCATGAAGGCGAACTTAGTTCCTTAAAACGATTTAAAGATGACGTTCGAGAAGTAAATGCAGGATATGAATGTGGATTAACTTTTAATAAATTTAATGATATTAAAGAAGGCGATATTGTGGAAGCCTATATTATGGAAGAAGTTAAAAGATAGAATAACATCAGAAAAGAAGGGTGATAAAATGGCCAGTCATACAAGGTTGATACGTATCAATGAAGAAATAAGAAAAGAAATTAGTCAGCTAATCAATCATGAATTAAAAGACCCAAGAATCCAAAGCCTGATCAGCGTTCTTCGAGTGGAAACCACCAATGATCTCAAGCAGACAAAAGTATTTGTTAGTATGTTAGGTACAGAAGAAGAAAAAAAAGAAGCTTTAGAAGGTTTAAAGAGTGCAGGTGGATTTATTCGTAAAGAGTTGGCCAAACGGATTAACCTTCGCAATACTCCTGAAGTTCTTTTTAAGCTTGATGAATCCATTGAATACAGTATGCATTTAGAACAACTGATAAAAGAGGTTAATAAAAAAGGAGAAGAGGATTCCTAATGGATGCCATAGCTATTTTAGAGCAAATAAGAGAACAAAAAAATATTGTTATTGCAGGGCACACCAATCCTGACGGGGATGCTATAGGGGCTTGCTTTGCTTTCGCTTATGCTTTAAAAAAAATAGGTAAGGAATCTAAAATTTTATTAGAACCTGTTTCAGCAATGTATGATTTTCTAGTTTCACCGGTAGATTTGGTCCAAGAGATAGACGATACTATCGATCTTTTTATCGCTTTAGATTGTGGTGATAAACAACGTCTAGGCTCTTACCTCCCTCTTTTTAATCATGCCGGTGCAACAATAAATATTGATCATCATACTAGTAATGATCAATATGCTAGATACAATATAGTAGTAGAGAATGCCAGTTCCACATGTGAAATCCTCTATGAACTTTTTGAAAAATGGGGAATTACCATAGATCCTTCCATTGCCTTATGTCTTTATACAGGTATTGTTTATGACACAGGCAGTTTTAAACATACAAGTACAAGACCTAGGACTCATGAAATTGCAGGAGCGCTATTAGCACAAGGGATAGATTCTTCTTTGGTAATTCACCAGCTTTTTCATAAACGTAGTTATTATAAAACCAAGCTATTAGGGAAAGTATTGCAAGACACTTCCTTACATTTTCATGACCAAGTAAGCTTATCCACCTTGTCATTCAATGATATTAAGAAAGCAGATAGCCAAGATACAGATGGAATCATTCAATTTTTAGCAGAGATTGACCAGATATCCATTGCTGTTTTTTTATATGAAGTTTTTCCAGGGGAGGTTAAAGTTAGCTTACGTTCTACAGGGGACTTGGACGTAGCGGCCATTGCAGCTCAGTTTAATGGTGGGGGTCATATAAAAGCAGCAGGTTGTACTATATTGGCGTCTTTAGAAGAAGCTAGTCATCAGATTTTAACAGCATTACAGGTTTATTTTTAAGAAGAGTTATTGTAAAATAAGGAGCGAAGAATCATTGGATGGCATCTTAAATGTATATAAAGAAAAAGGATATACCTCTCATGATGTAGTTAGTATTCTTAGAAGGTTAAGTAGCCAAAAAAAAGTGGGTCATACAGGTACGTTGGATCCAGAAGCGGAAGGTGTTTTACCCATTTGTTTTGGAAAAGCTACTAAAACTGTAGAATATATTACGGGACAAGATAAACAATATAAAGCACGTTTACGCCTTGGGATTACAACAACAACAGAAGATCACACAGGTGAAATCATAGAGCAAAAAGAAGTGGACTATAATCCTATAAAAATAGAGGAAGCACTATTGTCTTTTATAGGGGAATACCAACAGATTCCACCTATGTATTCTGCTATTAAAATAAAAGGAAAAAAACTATATGAGTTAGCACGGCAAGGAAAAGTTGTTGAGAGGGAACCGAGAACTGTCTATATTCATCGAATTGAAATAATTAAATGGTTGCCACCCTGGGAAGTAGAGTTTATAGTCAACTGTTCTAAAGGGACTTATATACGTACGCTTTGTGTAGACATAGGAGAAAAATTAGGATGTGGGGGGCATATGAGTGCACTTATGCGGACTCAAGTAGGGGATTTTCAACTGAATAATAGTTTAACTTTAGAGCAGATTAAAGAAAAAATAAAAACCCAACCTTTTGATCAATTATTAATGCCAATCCCAGTTTTATTTGAAAATTATCCTAAGGTTTATGTAAGATCTTCAGCAGATAAATCTTTACTTAATGGACACACCATTTATGCACCAGGCTTAGATGTAGAAAGAAGTAGAGGTCTCCAAGAGGGGATTGTTGGTGTTTATACTAGCCATGGTGTTTTTGTGGGTCTTTACCAAAGTATCCAAGAACAAAATCAAGTTGGGTATAAACCAGTAAAAATTTTGATATAAGGGGTTCTGTCTATGAAATATATAAACAATACAGAAATTACCCAGAAAAAGCCTTCTGTCGTTGCACTTGGAAATTTTGATGGATTGCATAAGGGGCACAAAAAGCTAATTCAAGAACTGCAAAGACAAGGGAACCGTCTTCAGGCTCAAGAAGTTATTTTCTCTTTTTTTCCCCATCCTGCTTTTGTACTTGGTAATCGAAAAGATTTTCAATTGATATATACGAAAGATGAGAAAATAAGAAAGATGAAAAAACTAGGTATTCATCTATACATAGAATATCCCTTTACAAAACAAATAGCAGAGCTTGATCCTCGAGCCTTTATAGAACAAGTATTATACAAGCAGCTGCAGGCCAAGGCAATTGTTATAGGTGAAAATTTTCGATTTGGTAGAAATCGAAAAGGAAATGTAGATTTATTAATTTCAGTAGGGAAAAACCTTGGCTTTGAAGTTTTTGGCATGCCTATTGTTCAATTCCAAGAAGAAGATGTAAATAGTACTTTGATTCGTCAGTATTTAAAAGAGGGAAAAATGGTAGAAGCAAATGAATTATTAGGCGAACCTTATTCCATTATGGGAATAGTAGCGACAGGCAAACAAATAGGTCGAACGTTAGGATTTCCGACAGCAAATTTGATTCCACCTGCTGATAAACTTCTGCCTACTCCTGGTGTCTACATAACAGAGGTTCTTTGGAATGGAAAAAGCTGGCCTAGCATTACTAATGTAGGGAGCAATCCTACTGTAAGTGGAAGTAGTCCGACGGTGGAGTCTTATCTTCTGGATTTTCATGAAAATTTATATGAAAAATGGATAGAAGTTAAGTTTTTAGATTATTTACGTCCTGAAGTTAAATTTGTTTCCATTGCAGATTTGAAAAAAGCCATTAAGCAAGATGAGCAAAAAGCACGAATTTATTTCGAGTACTAAATAAATGATTTACAAACGTAAAGAACTATGATAGAATAACTACTGTGTAAAAATATAACAACCTTTGCTCGGAGCAAGGCAACTCCAACCTTTTCTTAGCAAACGGGGTTATAGATTTTTAAAATTTAAGGAGGATTTATTATGACAAAAACAAGAAAACAAGAAATTATTGAAAAATTTGGTAGAACCCCAGCTGATACAGGGTCACCAGAGGTACAAATTGCATTATTAACAGAACGTATCAATGAACTAACAGAGCATTTAAAAATCCATAAAAAGGATCATCACTCTAGGCGTGGACTGTTAAAAATGGTAGGTCAACGACGAGGTTTATTAAATTATCTAAGAAATAATAATATTGAAGCTTATCGGGATCTAATTGCTGAGTTAGGATTAAGAAGATAAGCAGGAAATAAAAGGAGCGGAGGAATCCGCTCCATTCCTTTAGTATAAGAAAATCTATATTGATTCATATTACATAATAGAAACAACAAGCACTATGTAAAAAAAATTCTATATGATAAAATATGTTTATAACAGAAATTTAGAAAGGAGATGTTTATCAATGTCCAAAAAATTTTCTATGGAACTAGCAGGGAGAACACTGTATGTAGAAGTTGGAAAAGTAGCAGAACAAGCCAATGGATCAGCTCTTCTGCGATATGGTGATACAGTTGTATTGTCTACAGCTACAGCATCTGATAAGCCACGAGAAGGTGTTGATTTTTTCCCTTTAAGTGTAGACTATGAAGAACGTCTATATGCAGTAGGAAAAATTCCAGGAGGATTTATCAAGAGGGAAGGAAGGCCTACAGAAAAAGCTATTTTAGCATCAAGAGTTATTGATCGTCCTATTCGTCCTTTATTTCCAGAAGATTATCGCAATGATGTGGCAGTTGTGAACACAGTTTTATCTGTGGACCAAGATTGTAGCCCAGATATTGTAGCAATGATAGGTTCTTCTATAGCACTATCTATCTCAGATATTCCCTTTAAGGGCCCTACAGGATCTATGGCAATTGGTTATGTAGATGGAGAACTAGTTTTTAATCCAACTTCTGCCCAAAGAGAAAAAAGTCAATTATCTTTAATCGTATCTTCTACTAAAGAGAAAGTGATGATGATTGAGGCAGGTGCCGATGAAATTCCAGAAGAAATCATGTTAGAAGCCATTTATAAAGGACATGAATATAACCAAAGAATTGTTACATTTATTGATGAAATTGTTGCAGAGGTTGGGAAGGAAAAGCATGAGTATGAACGGCATGCTGTTCCAGAGGAAATCAGAGAAGCAGTTAAGGTATTTATTGGCGATATTCGAATGGAAGAAGCAGTATTTACTGATCAGAAACAACAAAGAGAAGAACAATTAAAAGTTCTTACTGAAGAGGTGGAAAACCACTTTAAGGAAGTTAACCCAGAATATGAACCTTATATAAAAGATGCTATTGATGAGTTTGAAAAAGCAACAGTTCGTCGAATGATTTTAAAACAACACAAGCGACCTGATGGACGTGGGCTTGGAGAAATTCGAAAATTAACTAGTGAATTAGATATTTTGCCGCGTACCCATGGTTCAGCAATATTTAGCCGTGGACAAACTCAAGTGCTTACTGTTACTACTTTAGGAGCCTTGGGGGATGTACAAGTATTAGATGGTCTAGATGAACTAGAAGACACAAAACGTTATATGCATCACTACAATTTTCCTAGTTACTCTGTCGGTGAAACAAAACCTTCCAGGGGGCCAGGAAGGCGAGAAATTGGTCACGGTGCGTTAGCAGAGCGAGCTTTAGTTCCTGTTCTTCCATCAGAAGAGGAGTTTCCTTATGCCATTCGCCTTGTATCGGAAGTTCTAAGCTCCAATGGTTCTACTTCTCAAGCCAGTGTCTGTGCAAGTACATTATCATTGATGGCTGCAGGAGTCCCCATTAAAGCTCCTGTTGCTGGTATTTCAGTAGGATTAGTTACAGATGATACGACAGATGACTTTGTTATGTTTACAGATATTCAAGGTTTGGAAGATTTCTTTGGGGATATGGACTTTAAAGTGGCTGGGACAGAAAAGGGCATTACAGCTATCCAAATGGATATGAAAATTGATGGTCTTACTAAGGAGATTGTAGAAAAAGCTCTTTATCAAACTAAAGAAGCGCGTATGTTTATTTTAGAAGAATCCATGTTAAAAGCAATTCAAGAACCAAGAAAAGAATTATCACCCTTTGCACCTAAAATTGTACAAATGAAGGTTGATCCAGAGAAAATCAGTGAAATTATCGGACAACGCGGAAAAACCATTAATAAAATTATTGATGAAACAGGAGTTAAAATTGATATAGAAGATGATGGGCGTATTTTCATTTGTGGTGTAGATACTGAAGGTACGGATAAAGCTATTTCCATTATTAAATCTATTGTAACCCCCATTGAGCCGGGTAACTTATATACAGGAAAGGTCATGCGTATTATGAAGTTTGGAGCCTTTGTAGAAATTGCCCCAGGTAAAGAGGGCTTGGTTCATATTTCTAAATTAGCTCATGAGCGTGTGAACCAAGTAGAAGACGTCGTTGCAATTGGAGATGAAATCCTCGTAAAAGTCACAGAAATAGATGGACAAGGAAGAATCAACCTATCTCGCAAAGATGCTCTTCCAAAACCTCCAAAAGAAGAACAATGAGAACAATAAAACATAAGCCGATGGGTTTATGTTTTATTGTTTTATATCATCGAGTATAAAAAGACAATAGATAGGAGCAAAATATGATACGAAAAAAAACACTTCTTAATGGCTTGACTATTGTAGCAGAGAGAATTCCTTTTGTTCGTTCTATTACCATGGGTATTTGGGTTGGCCATGGTTCACGATATGAAAGCAAAAAAATGAATGGGGCATCTCACTTTATTGAGCATATGTTATTTAAAGGAACTCAAAGTAGAACAGCAAAAGAAATTGCAGAACAAATGGACCAAATTGGTGGGCAGATCAATGCTTTTACAGCAAAAGAATATACATGCTATTATACCCGAGCATTGGATACTCATTTCGATTTGGCCTTAGATGTTTTAACAGATATGTTTTTCAACTCTATTTTTGCGGAAGAAGAAATTCAAAAAGAACGTAGTGTAATTTTAGAGGAAATAAATATGTACGAAGATTCGCCAGAAGATCAGGTACATGATATGTTACAATCTGCTGTATGGAAGGATTCTTTAGGATATCCTATACTAGGCACAGAAGAGACCTTAGCAAGCTTTAATCAAGCAAATCTTAAAGCTTATATGAGAGAGAATTATTATCCTCAAAATACAGTTATTGCTGTTGTAGGGCATTTTGAGTACGAAGAGCTTTTTGAAAAATTAGAGTGTGCTTTTAAAGATTGGCCTTCCCTTGAAGTTGAATCTAATCAGGCATTTAATACAGTTTATTTACCAGAAATCTATACTAAAGAAAAGGATATCGAACAAGTTCATACTTGCTTAGGGTTTCCAGGTATTCCAATTGGGAAGAGGGAAATTTATGCAATTAGCATACTAAATACAATTTTAGGTGGTAGTATGAGTTCACGGCTATTTCAAAAAATTAGAGAAGAGCATGGATTAGCCTACTCTGTTTATTCCTATACTTCTAGTTATCAGCAAACAGGGATATTTACCATTTATGCAGGAATGAATCCTATGCAGACTAAAAAAGTTATTGAGCTTATCCTAGAAGAATTGACCCTGCTGAAGCAGAAGTCTATCAGCCAAAAGGAAATAAATCAAACAAAAGAACAACTTAAAAGCAGTTATATGATGGGATTAGAAAGTACTAGTGGGCGTATGAATACTATTGGAAAATCTCAGTTGCTACAAAAGCGTATACAAACTCCAGATGAAATCATTAAAAAGATTGATCAAGTAACGAAGGAAGATATAGATGAATTGATTGACAGTATTTTTGATTTTTCGAAGATGAGTGTATCTGCTATTGGGAAAATAGAAGATACTTCTATTAAGGAGATAATTCAGCCTTTTATATAATCTAAGACTCAGTTCAGTAGTGGTTGTTGAAATTGTAAGCTATCCGATAAATTGAAATTTAAAAGACATCTAAATAGATGTCTTTTTTGCGTAGTAGAGAAGACATGTTATCTACACTTTTTTTGTGTAGTAAAAAAGACAAGCACAAAGAATTCCCTCTGTTCATACATTGTATTACATAGGCAGGAGGGATGTAGATGGAAAAAAAACAGATGAATTTTAGTATTATTGGTGGTGATGCTCGAAGTGTTGCTCTCATTAGATTGTTAGAAGAAGCGGGGCACCAAATTTATGTATACGGTTTTACAACACATATTTTTTCAAAATCGATCATAGTATGCAGTTGTATTGAAGAAGCAGTCCAAAAATCTTCTATAGTAATTGGACCAGTTCCTTGTTCACAAGATCAAGTGACACTTTTTGCGCCTTTTCATCAAGGGGATCCTATAGAATTAGATATATTGTTTTCATTATTATCAGATCATCAAACTTTTATGGCGGGCCAACTTACTATAGCCATGCAAAAAAAGATTAATCCTTTGGTCTATACAGTAGATCTTTTAGAGAGGGAAGAACTTGCTGTATGGAATGCCATTCCCACTGCAGAAGGTGCTATCCAAATTGCTATGGAAGAACAGCCTATTACTATTCATCAGAGTTGCTCATTAGTTCTGGGGTTTGGGCGATGCGGAAAAATTTTAAGTCATATGTTAAAAGGGTTGGGAGCCAATGTTAGTGTAGCAGTCAGAAATTCAAAGGATGCTGCTTATATTTCAGCCTATGGATATCAACCAATTATTTTACAGGATCTAAAGAGAGAAATACATCGATTTCAGTTTATCTATAATACCATACCACATATGATATTAGATCATCGCCTCTTACTTTATGTTAATAAAGATTGCTTGATTATTGACCTTGCTTCGAAACCTGGCGGAGTAGATTATGAGGCTGCAGAAAAGTTAGGACTAAATGCTATGCTTTGCCTCAGTCTACCCGGAAAAGTTGCCCCAACTACAGCTGGATGGATCATAAAAGAGACTGTGCTTAATATTTGTGAGGAAATGAGGGGAGATAAATGAAGGAGTTACAAGGACTCAAAGTTGGATTTGCACTTTGCGGATCATATTGTACCTATCAAGAAGTGTTACCTCAAATACAAAGAATGGTTGATCTAGGAATTGAAGTTATACCATTGATGTCTTATGAATCAGCATCTACAGACACCAGATTTGGAAAAGTAGAAGATTATAAAAATACGATTACAAAAATAACCGGACATCAAATCATTACAACCATTGTTGATGCAGAACCTATTGGTCCTAAAGCATTCTTAGATGCTCTTATTATAGCACCTTGTACTGGCAATACTGTTGCAAAAATTGCTAATGGTATTACAGATACACCTGTATTGATGGGCGCTAAAGCTACACTTCGCAATGGAAAGCCAGTTATTATTGCTTTAGCTACCAATGATGCCCTGGGACTTAATTTAAAAAATATTGGCATTTTAATGAGTACAAAAAACATTTATTTTGTGCCCATTGGACAAGACGATTGGGCAAAAAAGCCAAACTCTATGGTGGCGCATATGGAAATAATAATACCGACTTTACAAGAGGCTTTACAGGGAAAACAGATTCAGCCTGTATTTCAATCTTACCCATTACCCTATGAACCCCTTTAAGAAAATAGATATTTAACTTCATAATCTCACTAGCTATCTAGTAAGTACCTATATTTTCTGCCATTGAGACTTTAAAAGTATAGAATTGAACTTTGTTTTTGAAAACTTAATGAATTTCTTAGCCCTTTAGAATTACTTAGAACTATTTTTTCTTGAATTTTATAGAGAAATTCTAAAGGAAGGCCGGAGTAAAATGCTATATAGGTACTTACGAAAGCTAATGCATCCTAGTAGTTTAATAGTAGATAATTATGATAGAAGTTTCTAATAATAAAAATCATAAGTATTCTTGCCTTATAAATAAAAAAAAGATATAGTAAAAGAGGACTGACGAAGACAGACGAAAAGAAGGGGGAGAGGAATGGGGATTGTTATTCAGAAATTTGGTGGCAGTTCATTGTCGACCAAAGAAGGTAGGCATCATGTCATAGAAAAAATAATTACTGCGAAGGAACAAGGGCAGAACCCTGTAGTTGTAGTTTCAGCAATTGGACGTAAAGGGGATCCCTATGCAACAGATACCTTACTAGAGATCACAAATGCCATCTATCCAAATCTTGCACTACGAGAAAAAGATCTTTTAATGTCTTGCGGAGAAATTATATCTGCTGTAGTTTTAGTTTCTAGTTTATATAAGCAAGGTTACACGGCCATGGCATTAACTGGAGGGCAAGCAGGAATTATTACTGATGAAAATTTTGGGCAGGCTACGGTACAGGAAATGGATACTATTGCAATACGGAAAGCCTTAGCGGCGGGAATTATTCCCGTTGTTGCAGGTTTTCAAGGCCAAAGTCAAAAGGGAGATATTACTACATTAGGGCGAGGTGGAAGTGATACCACAGCAGCTCTTTTGGGTGAAAGTATAGGGGCCCAAGCTATTGAAATTTATACAGATGTAGATGGGATGATGACAACAGATCCACGAATTTATCCTCAGGCTCAAATGATAGAAAATTTAAGCTATCATGAGGTATTTCAGATGGCTGATAGTGGAGCACGAGTAATTCATCCAAGAGCTGTAGAAATTGCAAGAAGATCAGGGATTCCACTTTACATTAAAAATACATTTAAGAGTACACAAGGTACTTGTATTTCTCATAATACTTTTGGGTCAACAGATTCCAAGGATCCTGGGGCAAGACTTCCTCTTGTAACTGCTATTGCACATCGACCCAATCAGGTACAATTTTGCATAGAAGATAAAGAGTTACAAGAAGAAAAATTTTTTACTTTGCTAGCAGCTCAAGGTGTTAGTATTGATATGATTAACTTTTTTCCAAATCGAAAAATATTTATTATAGATAGTCAATGTATATCTCAAGTATTAGAATTACTAGAAACACAAAGTATTAAATATTGCTATATACAAGATTGTTGTAAAATTACAATGATCGGAGAAGGTATGACAGGAATTCCAGGTGTTATGGCAAAAATTATTCGATGCCTAAAGAAAGAAGAAATTGAAATTCTACAGACTGCCGACTCTCTTACAACCATTGCTTGCCTAATTTACCATAAAGATTTATGTAAAGCTGTAACAGCTTTGCATAAAGAATTTGAATTATAAAATGCATGAAGAAAGCCCTCTTAAGCCATAATAGGAAAAAGGAGAGGGTTATATGCATGAAGAGATGAAAGAGCAAGAGCAGAAGAAGAACCAAGAGCAGGCAGATGCTTCAAACGAAAATAAAAATGATGAACAAAAAATAGCCATTTTAAGGGAGTTAGGTCAGACAGAGTTACCAGAGAATTCAAAGAAAAATCCACGAGGTAATATTCATTGCTTAACTATTATAGGACAAATAGAAGGACATATTGTGTTACCACCTCAAAATAAGACAACGAAATATGAACATTTGTTACCGCAGATGGCTGCGATTGAAAATGATCCTCAAATTGACGGGGTGCTTATTCTTCTAAATACCGTAGGTGGGGATGTAGAGGCAGGTTTAGCCATTTCAGAAATGATTGCATCCTTAGATAAGCCGACAGTATCGTTGGTCCTTGGAGGTGGGCATTCTATTGGTGTACCTTTAGCTGTAGCATCTAATTATTCGTTCATTGCACCTAGTGCAACAATGACAATTCATCCCGTTAGGATGAGTGGAACGGTCATTGGAGTTGCTCAGACTTATGAATATTTTGATAAAATGCAGGAGCGTATCGTGGCTTTTGTTGCTAACAATTCTAAAATTTCCAAAGAGCGTTTTAAAAATTTAATGCTAGATACAGGGAAATTAGCCAAAGATGTAGGGACAATTTTAATAGGAGAGGAAGCAGTACAAGAAAAATTAATTGATGAAATAGGTGGTCTTTCTCAAGCTATGAATAAGCTATATGAATTAATACAACAACGCAAGTTGACAATGAGTAAGGAGGAATGAATATGTATTATACAATTATGCCTCCTCATTTTGAATCGGAAGATAAAGAAAATGAGCTGCATACTTATATTTGTCGTTATAAAAATCACACTGTAGAAGTAGCTTCTGTAAGAAATCAGCTTCAACTACAGCGAATTTTCTCTACAGATTTGCAGGTTTATTTAGAGAAAGATTTACAACCTGGTAAGATTCTAGATGTTGCTTATATAGAAAAGGTTCAATAATAATTTGCTCTTACAAATGGACTTCAATAAAATGGATGAAAAAAACAAAAGTACCTTACCAAAGTCATGGAAAAATGATATAATATAATCCTAGATAGAAGTGTTAGCACCCTATGCTAACACTTTTTATTAGACCTTAAGATGTGACTATTTTGTTTTAGTAATCTTCAATGTAGACATCTACAAAAATACATTTTTCATTGGTCTGGTACAAGGAGGTGTAGCCATTCCTGAGATTTCTCGTTCAGGCTCTACTATTGTTGGATTGTCGGAGCTATAACCATAGTTGAAAGTTTATTCATATAAACAAATTAGAAAAACACAAAGGGGGAGAGGGTTATGACCACAGTAAATAACAAAAAGACGACGACTACCAAGAAAACTAAAAAAAATAGCCATACAAAAAAACCCAAAAAAAATCCTCATTTGGTACAAAAAGAAGCCATATTAAGGGAAGTCTTTATGATCTGTACATTTGCTTTTGGCTTATTATTATTTGTAAGCATCTATACTAGCAAAGCTGGCTTAATTGGAAAAGCCATAGCTAACTTTATAATTGGTTGCTTTGGATTTTCAGCCTACATACTGCCACCAGCAATTCTACTACATAGTATTCTTGTTTTATGGAAAAAACTAAATTTATCTTGGAAGAACTGGCTGCTTATAATTATGTTTTTCATTCTTTCTATTTTTGTACATGTTATACACGGGCCGATGCCTATAGAAGAAAAATTTTTACTACAAATTAAACTTTATTATCAAAAGGGAGCTTGGAATACAGGTGGTGTTTTAGGAGCATTACTTGGACAAACACTATTAACGATTATTGGAACTTATGGTACATATATATTTATTTTTACTACTTGGATTGTTTGTATTTTACTTTTAACGGAGAAATCTTTATGGACAGGAATTGTTAAGATAAGCAAAAAAATTTCAATCTTTTTAAGTGAAAAACTCCAGAGTTTAACAGAAATTATTTCTGTACGAGATATAGAAGAGCAAAAAAAAGAAAAAGAAGAAGAGCAAAGAATAGTAGAGTGGCTAGAGCAACCTTTACAAATTCATGATCATATGCAAAACACATCCTTACCAATCTATCCTGAGGAATCTTTAGAAATTCCTATTCAACCTAATGACCTAGAATGGAATCCGGAAGAGATAGAAATATCCTTAGATAGCGCAATAGATTCAGTTGCAGTAACAGAAATTAAAGATTCTATAGGATCCACGGAAGTTAGTAATAATGCTCATGAAAGAGATTTATCTTCATCTAGAAGTAAGATGGCGGAAGAAGCGGATCCTATATCTTCTACCTTAGAATTAGACACCATGATACCAGAAGCTTTAGCCTATGAGTTTCCGCCTATGGACTTCTTAAAAAAAGCTCCCCCTATTATAGCAGGAAAAGGAGCGTCACAAATTCGAAGAAATGCCAAAAAGTTAGAAGAAACCTTAGCAAGTTTTGGTGTGCAAGCTAAAGTCAACCAAGTGAATCGGGGGCCCACAGTTACCCGATATGAGGTGCAGCCCAGTCAAGGAGTGAAAGTAAGTCGAATCGTAAACTTAGCTGATGATATTGCTCTTAACTTAGCAGCATCAGGTATTCGTATAGAGGCTCCTATACCAGGGAAAGCAGCGGTTGGAATTGAAGTTCCTAATGAAGAACAACAATCTGTTTTTTTAAGAGAAGTCTTAGAAGGAGATGAGTTTCAAAGGTTTCCTTCTAAGCTAGCTGTTGGATTAGGGAAAGACATCGGTGGTAACACTATTGTTGCAGATATTGGGAAAATGCCTCATCTACTAATTGCAGGAGCAACGGGTTCAGGAAAAAGTGTATGTATAAATACTTTAATTACTAGTATTATTTATAAAGCAGATCCAAAAGAAGTAAAATTATTAATGATTGATCCAAAAGTTGTTGAGTTAAGTGTATACAACGGTATACCGCACTTATTAATTCCCGTTGTTACAGATCCTAAAAAAGCAGCAGGAGCATTAAATTGGGCAGTACAAGAGATGATTACCAGGTATCAATTATTTGCAGAACATAATGCACGAGATATCAAAGGATATAATAATATAAAAAAAGAGAAAAATGAAGATGATTTAATGCCACAAATCGTTATTATTATTGATGAATTGGCAGACTTAATGATGGCTGCCCCAAAAGATGTTGAAGATGCTATTTGCCGTTTGGCTCAGATGGCTCGGGCAGCAGGTATTCATCTTATTATTGCTACCCAACGTCCATCTGTTGATGTTATAACTGGAGTAATTAAAGCTAATATTCCCTCGCGATTAGCCTTTGCTGTTTCTTCAGGTACAGATTCAAGGACGATCTTAGACATGAATGGTGCAGAAAAACTTCTAGGAAAAGGGGATATGCTATTTTACCCAGTGGGTATGGCCAAACCTATCCGAATTCAAGGAGCTTTTATTTCGGATAAAGAAGTAGAAAAAATTGTAGACTTTATTAAACAAGACCCATCATTAGAATCTCAAGAGGAAATGGTAGAAGAGATTACGGGGGGATCCAGCCCAATTGATAAGACGGAAGAAGAAGTAGATGAATATTTATCCGAAGCAATTGCCTTGGTAGTAGGGAAGGAAAGGGCCTCTATATCTATGCTCCAGCGTACTTTTCGTATTGGTTTTAACCGAGCTTCTCGAATTGTAGAAGCAATGGAACAGCGTGGTATTGTTGGACCAGATGAAGGAAGTAAACCACGCAAGGTTCTAGTTACAGAAGAAGAATGGGAGAGTATGCAAGAGGAACTTTCCTAGCGTATAAAAGAAGGAGGAGAACGATGAAAACAGATATTGAAATTGCTCAAGAAGGAAATTTAAGTCCCATTACAGAAGTAGCAAGAAGTATAGGAATTGAAGAAAAATATCTAGAACAGTATGGCAAATATAAAGCGAAAATAAGTGATGAACTATGGGAAAACAGAAAAGATGAACCTAATGGTAAACTTGTATTAGTAACTGCTATTAATCCTACACCAGCAGGAGAGGGAAAAACAACAGTTACAGTTGGA
>JAAZLH010000386.1 GCA_012799415.1 Candidatus Epulonipiscium sp.
ATTATTAGGAGCGTTTTATGTATAAATTACTGATCGTTGAAGATGAAAAATGGGAAAGAGAAGGCCTGCGGGATTTCCTTCAATGGGATAGTATGGGCATTGAAGTAGTTGGCTGTGCATGCAATGGTGCAGAAGGCAAAAAAATGGCCGCAGAATACCGCCCTCATATCATAATTACGGACATAAAAATGCCTATCTTGGATGGAATTGAGATGGCTCGAGATATCCGCAGTATTCTTCCAGAAACAGAGATTATAATTTTATCTGGATATGACGATTTTGAGTATGCAAAACAAACTTTTGATTTTCATGCTTTTGCATACCTTTTAAAACCAATTCAGAAAAGAACCTTTCAAGAGACAGTTTTGAATGTACTTGAGAAACTAAAGGAGAAAAAAGTCCATCAAAGGGAAAGAATTAGTCTTGAAAGCCAATGGATGGATTTTACTCAAGAAGATTTTGATGACCTTCTGGTTGATTTTTTGAAAAACAAGACTGATATTCAATATATCTATGAGCTTCCAATGATGAAAAGGATTAAGACATATCAGAGAAGGATGGTTGCAATATTCTCTTTATCCTTAAACAGACCTAAAAGTTCATCTAAAGATACTCTTAAGGATGAGACCAAGAAGGGAGTGCTAGTAGCATTAAACACTATGCTTGGGGACAGGGGTATTGCAGTTTTATGTAATGAATATCTGGATGAAGTAATCCTGTGTCTGGATGCTTATTCAACAAAAAAAGAACTGCAAAAGAATCTGCAGAGGATAATGGTAAGGCTTATACAAGAACTGGGAGTTTATTCTATTGTAGGAATTGGGGAAAGGATTGATGACCTTGAATCTATGCCCTTGTCCTATGCACAGGCTCGAAGAGCACTTGACTTTAGATTTCTTGCCAATTATGGTGAACTATTATTTTATAGTAATATTAAAAACTCTAATCAGATGAACCGGGAATTAGCCGAGCGGTCGGTTGAAAAAGTTGATCTGATTTCAAAAAAGATTGTTGATCATATTAAACAAGGTGATATGGACCAGGCTCTTGATAGGGTGGATGATTTTCTTGCAATACTAAGGGAAAATCTCTCTGAAAGCAAAATACTTCTTAATCATTTCATGATGAATGTAGTAAACTGTTTAAACTTGGTATGGGACCATAATGTAGACCAGGATATATATGAAGCCCTCTATGGAAAAAACAAAGAGAGGGTGGATTATTCTATGATGCATTCACTTCTGGATACAAAAAAATATCTTGAGGATTTTTTGACTGGTATTTCTGTAAAGATAGAAAAGAATTGTGGTGAAGACAGGATTGCCAGACTGGTACTGAAGATTATTGAAGAGAAGTATTGGGAGGATCTGAGTTTAAAGATTATATCTGAAGAAGTTCATCTTTATCCCTATTATATTGGAAGAATTTTTAGAGAACATACAGGAAAGAGTTTTAACCAGTTTTTGAATGACTACAGAATAAACAAGGCCAAGGAATTAATCCATAGCAATAACATGAAAGTATCTGATTTGGCAAAGAATGTTGGTATCGCGAACACATCATACTTTTGTTCCTTATTTAAGAAAACGATGGGCCTCAGTCCAGGAGAATATATGGAGGTAATGAACAGGAGGCATAAAGGTGTATAAGCTTTTGATTGTTGAAGATGATGTGTGGGAAAGGGAAGGACTGACGGATTTTTTAGATTGGTCTAGTCTTAATATAGAGATTGTTGGTGCCGCATCTAATGGGGTAGAAGGCTTGCAAATGGCCAGAGAGTATTCTCCCGATATTATATTGACAGATATTCGAATGCCTATGATGGGTGGGCTGAAATTAGCCAATGAAGTGCAGACAATTATAGAGAATTGTAAAATTATCGTAATTACAGGTCATGATGATTTTCAATATGCAAAGGATGCCATACACATTGGAGTACATGATTTTTTGCTTAAGCCCATACAGAAAGAACAATTACTTAAGACTATAAACAAGACAATTAGGATACTAAGCCATGAAAGACAAGAAGAAGAATACATAAATAAGTTGAAGGTACAGATAAGTGAGCGAACCTTCAAAGAAAAAGAACAGATTCTTTTGGATATTCTTAAAGGGAACTATAAAGACTTGGAAGCTTTTCTCAATACAGGGGCTTCAGATTTATCTTTTTGTTTGGAGAAGACGGTGGCCATGGTCATAGAGGTTAATGGATTTTCTTATAGGGAGATGGATTATTGCCATAGGCAAGCTCATTTCAGCGAATTTTATAAAAAGGTCAGGAAGCTGATTGGCAATAAAGGATTAACTGCTATAAGTGACATAGAAAAGAGTGAAATAGCCATATGTCTATCTGTCAAAGAAGATAAACCGAAGGAAGTTAAGGAGGTAATTGGTAAAATCCAAGAGCAGGATTCAGGTCTAAAAAAGTTTGACTTTATTATCGGTGTAGGTTCTTTGGCAAATTCACTTTCAGACTTTGAAGAATCTTTTAAACATGCCAAAATAGCATTAAACTCCATATTCTTTTTAGATGAGGGCAACATTCTATATTACCATGACCTTGTCCACCAAGAAAAAAGTAAAGAGTCTGCAGCTTGTGAGTTTTTGAATTCGGCACCAGATTATTCAAGAAGGATCCAGAACGCAGTTGTTTCCTCGGACCCTAAAGAGATAATTGCCTTAACGGACAAATTATTTAATTTTATCTCCAACCATGCCCTTGATAAAAATCTGGTATGTGATTTTCTAGCCAATATGATACACGAACTATCAGTTTTCCTATTATCCAAGGATGACTCTCACAATATGTATGATGCCGGGGATGATCTTCTTGAAAGATTTCATAGCAGTATTAAGCTGGGGCAACTGAAGGAATGGATACAAGAATACCTAATTTATACAAACCGGTCTTTCTCAAAAAACAGGAAAAACAAAGAGGAATATATTATAGATAATGTAATGTATTATATCAGGAATCATTACAAAGAAGACATTGGATTAGATATCATAGCCCACAGCCTTGATGTTTCGCCCAATTATCTAGGTAGTTTGTTCAAAAAGCATGCTGGAAGGCGTTTTACGCAAGTTTTAACATCCTACAGGATGGAGAAGGCAGAAGAACTACTGCTTTCAGGTCAAGATAACATAAAAGATATAGCAAAAGCAGTAGGGTTTAGGAATAGTTCTTATTTTTGCACCGTATTCAAAAAAATCCATGGGATCAGTCCGATGGAGTATAGGGAGAAAAATGTTTATGGTCATGGGAACAAGGAATAATATAACTACTTTTTTCAGAAAAACAATAGGTTTCTTCCGCAACATGCGCATAGCTTGGAAGATTACATTGGCATATTTTATTATCCTGGCATTACCGATAATAGGAACTGGTATGTTGATAAACCATATAACAAACAAATCATTTATACACCAGTCGGAGTTGTTGGCAAGACAAAATCTGCTTCAAAAGAGAGAATTGATTAACCAAAAAATGAAGGAAATTGAAAGAACATCAATATCAATTACTCAAAACCCTCAGATACTAAAATATTTGAGAGATCCCTTTGAAAACAATCATCGGGGTTATGAAAAATATTTCAGTATATTTGCCCCTATTTTTGAAAGCTATATTATTCAAAACAAGTACATTTTCAGTACTATGCTTTATATCAATAATACTACCTTTCCAAACTCTTGGAATAATATTTATCATATGACTGAGATAGAAGATGAGGAAGGATACAGGGCATTTTTGGAAGATAAAGATGCATTACAAATGTGGAACTCCATTCATGATACAAAGATGGAAAGATACTCCAGTTTTATGGTGAAAGAGAGAGTTTTTTCCTTATCGCGTAAAATGGTTGCTTTTGCAGATAAGGAATTTATGGGCATTTTAGAGATAGAAATAAATGAAAAAGAGCTTTTTGAGAATCTTAAAAATGAAAATGATCTTATAGAGTACTATTTGGTATTTGACAATGCAGGAAACATTGTTTCGGAGACGAGTTATAATCAACTTCCTGAAAGCTTCCAATCAAGCTTTATTTCAAGCTTAAGTGACAAAGAGGAATTGAAAGGTGTATTCGAATTTGAAAAAAAGAAGTTCATAGTCTGGTCCGTTCCCCTTGAAAATATAGGATGCGATTTTGTGGGCATTACACCGCTGGAAAACTATATGGGTAACAGTTTTAGTAATACAACAATTATTATATTTGTTATATTTGTTGCGCTTATTATATTTGGTTTA
>JAAZLH010000387.1 GCA_012799415.1 Candidatus Epulonipiscium sp.
GATATGATACTTACAGATGATAACTTTACTACCATTGTACATGCCATAGAAGAGGGCAGAAATATATATAATAATATAAAAAAATCAGTGATATTTCTTCTTTCCTGTAATCTAGGAGAAGTTATTGCTATATTTGTATCAGTATTATTTTATTGGCCAATACCTTTGTTACCTACTCAGATACTTTGGATAAATTTAATTACAGACACCCTTCCTGCAATTGCATTGGGGGTCGACCCTGGGGACAAAGATGTTATGAATAAAGAACCAAGGGATCCAAAAGAAAGTTTCTTTGCCGGAGGTGCTGGATTTAGAGCTATAGTTGGAGGGTCCTTAATTGGGATTTTAACCCTTGTTGCATTTTATTTTGGTTTGAGAGAACATGGCTATAGTTTGAATTCAAAAAATATTCCTGAAGCTGTTCTCACCTATGGAAGAACAATGGCATTTGTGGTTCTTGCAGCTTCCCAACTATTTTACTCCTTAACCATTAGAAATTCAACGAAGTCCATATTCCAAGTGGGGTTATTTTCTAATATATATCTAATAGCCGCCTTAATAGCAGGATTTATACTTCAATTAGGGGTTATCTCAATACCATTTCTATCAAATGCTTTTAAGCTTCATAATCTAAGCTTAAGGGATTGGAGATTGGTAATGGTATTTTCAATAATTCCATTAATAGTAAATGAGATTTTTAAGATATTTATGAGGATGGACAAAAAAGATAAAAGTATATAATGGAGTCCTTGTGACTCCATTGTTATTTTTAAAAAAGGTATATAATAATTGCACAAATCCAGTTAACAATATATAAGTTTAGTGTAAAATAAAATTAATATCATAATAAAGGAGGGTTATAAAAATGAGATACAAAATTAAACAAAAAATATTTAGTTTTGGTGATAACTTTAGTATCAAAGATGAAAATGATGAGGAATAATTCATTGTAAGGGGAAAGGTATTTGCAATGGGTAACAAATTAAGAATCTATGACCTGATGGATAACGAATTAATCTATATTGAGCAAAAAATTTTTCGATTTATGCCAGAGTATAATATACATTCTTTAAATCAACATATGGCAACAGTAAAAAAAGAATTTACCTTTTTCAAGCCTAGATTTAACATTAATAGTGTAATGGGTAATTATACAATGAAGGGAGATTTTCTTGGACGTGATTTTGAGATTTTAAAAGATGGAAAAGTTGTGGCAATGGTAAGCAAAAAATGGCTTTCCTTTTCCGATACATACATGGTGGAGATTGATGATGCAGAGGATCAAGCCTTTATGTTAGCATTAATTATAGTAATTGATCAAGTTCTACATGATAACAATCACAATAATGGTTAACTATCTCCCCTAAAACAGGATGGCTCTACAAGTAATATTTTCACATATTGGGATTTAGTATAATAAAAAAAATTATGTTTACAAAATACAGGAAGTAGGTAGGTGAAGGATGTTAATTGATACTCATATACATATAGCATTAAATGGTTTATTCAATAGACAATCCTGGGAAGATGCTAATAGGGAAGAAAAAGTAATATGGATAAGGAAAATTTTAAGAAAGTATAAAAGTCAAGGGATTTATATATTGAGGGATGGAGGAGATGGAATTTTTGCTTCAAAATTAGCTAGAGAAATTGCTAAAGAAGAAAATATCATCTATAAATCTCCAATATATGCAATATACAAAAAAGGACATTATGGTACTTTCCTAGGAAAGAGTATAGTTGATAGAGGGGATTTTAAAAGAGAATTTAAGATTCTCTTAGAACATAGGTTAGATCATTTGAAAATTATATTGACGGGGATGGTAAATTTTCAAAAATATGGGGAGGTTGGAGAAACTGCCTTTACACTAGATGAATTAAAATATATGGTGGATACTGCAAAGGAACACGATATACCTGTTATGGTTCATGCCAATGGCAGAGATGGTGTAGGCAAGGCAATAGCAGCAGGGGTTGATACAATAGAGCATGGTTATTTAATCTCTAAAGCAGAAGTTCATAAGATGGCTGAAAAAGGGATTATATGGATTCCAACCTTAGCTCCACTAGGAAATATTTTAGATTCTAATGATAATAGATTTCAGAAGGAAAGAGAAGTAATTCAGAGGGTATATGAAGGACAGATAAAGAATATAAGAAATGCTATTGCAATAGGAGGAAGTGTGGCATTAGGTAGTGATGCGGGAGCTTATAAGGTACAGCATGGTAGTGGTTTACTGGATGAAATTCATCATTTTGAAAAAATAGGTTTTGATAGAAAAGAAATAGAAAAGATGTGTTTTGAAAATGGTGCTAAAGCATTGAATTTGGATTTACATATTTTAAAAAGTTGGAATAAAGAGGAATAAAACCTCATTGGCATCTTGTCATAACTTTATTACAATATTGAAGTCATATAAACAATAATAATGTAAAAATGTAAAAAATATGGTATAATAAATTGGAAAGCAATAATAGATATTACATATTTACATATTATTGTTGAAAACTTAAAGATGGGGGATGCTAAATATGAAGAGTATAAGAACAAAATTTACTATGTTCCTTGGTGCATTACTAATTGTTGTTTGTTTAGGATTAG
Source organism: Candidatus Epulonipiscium sp. (assembly GCA_012799415.1). Taxonomy (GTDB): domain Bacteria; phylum Bacillota; class Clostridia; order Lachnospirales; family JAAYNZ01; genus JAAZLH01. The sequence continues at coordinate 2,603 of JAAZLH010000387.1, forward strand.
GATTAGTCAGTTACTATACTTCCTCGAATGCTTTATATACTGTTTGTGAGGAATTGACTACAAAAACAGCAATGGAATCAGCTAGAGTAGTGGAAGGTCGTATCAATGCACGGTTTAGTGAACTACTTGCTATAGCTAATACAGAAAAAATATCTGATACTAGTATCTCATTTGAAGAGAAGATTCCCTATTTAAAAAAGGAAGCTAAAAGAGGAGGTTATTTATCTTTAGGTTTAGGAGAGATAGATGGGAAAGCCATTACAATGGATGGAATTGTCATTGATTTAAAAGATAGAGGATATTATCAGGAAGCCCTTAAAGGTAATCCAGCGGTAACTGACCCTATAGTAAATAGAGAAGACAATGCTTCTTTGATCGTAAACTATGCTGTACCTATTCATGGTGAAAGTGGCGATGTTGTTGGAGTTCTAGTTGGTGCAAGACTAGGTGATGAACTAAGTGATATAACAAATGATATTGTATTAGGGGAAACAGGCAAGGCTTATATGGTTAATTCAGAAGGTAAAGCAGTGGCTCATTATGATCAAGAGCAGGTTAGAAATGGGATAAATATGTTGGAGATATCCAAGGAGGATAAGTCATTAGAAAGCCTTGGTAAAATTTTGGAGAGAATGAAGACAGAAGAAACAGGGTTTGGAGAATATAGTTATGAAAATGTAGAAAGATTTGTAGCCTTTGCTAAGGTACAAAGTACTGATTGGACACTGGCTATAGCTGTACCCAAGATGGAAGTCTTATCTTCTTTAGACACTTTAAGAACAAGAACTATTGTGACTTCTACAACCTTTTTATTAATGGCACTTATTGCAGTATCCTTTATTGCAGGTAGCTTCTCTAAACAAATCAAAGGAATAGCTGATAATTTAAGGGTAGTGGCCAGCGGAGACTTTACTGTTGAAAAGTCTAATGAAATTGTAAGGGGACAAGATGAAATTGCTGACACATATAATTCCATGTTTGTTATGAAGGAATCTGTTAGCACTATGATAAAGGGCATTAGAGATGCAGCTATAGTGATTCATAAGGATTCAGAAAATCTAAGTGTGGTTGCAGATCGTATGGCTTCTACATCTGAAAATGTTTCTATAGCTACTCAAGATACTGCCCAAGGTATTACTTCTCAAGCTGAAGGTCTTTCTAATATCAATATGGCTCTAGATAGCTTTGGAGAGAAGTTAGGGGGGATAGTCAGAGATATAGAGGATATGGAAAAGGCAGCCCATGGGGTAGACAATATGTCACAAAAGGGTAATGAAGACATGGAATTCCTTATAAAATCAATTAACGTAATGGAGGAAGCCTTTAAGGATTTCACAACAAAAATTACTGGTTTAAATCAAAATATAACACAGATTAATGAAATTACTAACATGATAAACAGTATAGCAGAACAGACAAATCTACTGGCATTAAATGCGGCAATTGAAGCAGCAAGGGCTGGAGAAGCAGGAAAAGGATTTGCTGTTGTTGCAGAAGAAATAAGGAAGTTAGCAGAACAATCTCAACTTTCTTCACAGAATATTAATACCTTAATTAATGATATTACTGAGGATGGGGATTTAATTCTTCAAACCACCAGTGGGCTAAATAATGAATTAAATGAACAAGTAGATATCATTGATAGAACAATAGAAAATTATAGGAGTATTGTGGAAGCTATTCATGATATTGTGAGGAGAATACAATCTGTCAACATTGCAGCAATAGAAATAGATAATGAAAAATCCAATATATTATCCAATGTAGGGGATGCTTCTGCTGTGGCACAGGAAGTATCGGCTTCTTCAGAGGAGATAGCGGCATCTAGTGAAGAAATAACAGCATCTTCTCAAGAGGTTAGTTCATCAGCAGAAAACCTGGATATATTAATTAAAAATATGTTAGAAGAAGTTAATAAATTTAAAATCTAATAAAAACAAAAGACATGATAAGGTGAAACTGCTAACTTAGCAGATTCACATATCATGTCCTTTTAAATTGTTACTTCATCAAGAAATTACAGGGGTTAGAACTTTATTCCTTTAGAATAAAAGGCATCTTCTACTCTATCTTGAAGGTACACCCTTTTAAAATCATCAGAGGGTGTATTTTTATACAGACGATAGCCTTCATCAATGCAATGGGAGCAGGCATCCCTTGGAATAGTTATAGCAAGAACATCATAACCTGTATCACTTTGAGATTTGATGGTATTTAGTCCAGAACATTTTTTGCAAATTGTAAATTTTTGCACCTGTTTTTCCAAGATACCATCAGTATCATAATATATCTGCCTAGGTCTTTCAACATATTCTAATCCTTTGAATTTTTGAGATCTTAAAATATGTCTATCTTTCCATC
>JAAZLH010000388.1 GCA_012799415.1 Candidatus Epulonipiscium sp.
CACTTTCGTGTGGAAATGTTGAATCTTTCCACCTGATCTTTAAATAGGATAAATATTCTTCCAAAGGAGCATTGCCTGAATAGCCAAACTGTCTTAAAAAATGAAGATTGTGAGGCTTTCTTAAATATCTCTCTAGTATTGATTTATTATATATAAATAACTTTAATGTTTTATTGCTTTTCTTAACAACATACTGCTCTAACTGATGCTTTTGTAGAAAATCTTCTCCCTCCTGTTCCCACATCAAAACCAAGGGACGATGGTTATTCTGTAAATTTAGTAAAGATAAGGGCTTTATCCCTGTAATAACCGGAGAAACTAAATAGGTTAAATAAGACTTTAGATAGTTTAAATCAGTCATTTCTGCTAGTTTCTGAAAAAATAGTGTTTGCGTAGCTACCATTGTACCACCTACAGTTCTATTAAAGTTAAGGTAAAAATATTATATCCCTTTTTGTTTTTCTTTAACCCTGTAGATAAATTTTCATTTTTAGCTCCTAAAAAAGAGCCAAAAGATTTCTCTTGGCTCTTAAATACTTTATTACATTCATAAACTCTTATATTACATCTTCATCTGATGACGTTGATTTTTCTACTAAAACCACTTTTCTATTGTTTCAAATGATTCGCAAGAAAGCGTAATTTGCGTTCCATATGTAATGATTGTCCACCTTCATGGCCATTAAATGGATAAATGTGTATCTCCTTTTCTCCTGGAATTCTATTATAGGTTGCAAAATATAATTGAGCAGGGCATATTAAATCCTTTAGACCTACAGAAGCAAAGACTTTACATTTTATACGATCAGCCATGTTCATAGTATCAAAATAGCTTAATGTATCAAGAACTTGATCTGTATTTTGAGGAAATATCTTCAGATAGTCTGTAACAGCTGAAAAAGATCCTGCTCCTTGTTCCACTCGTTTTGTAATATTGCTATTGCTAGGTACATCAACCATAGCGAGGGAAGGCCTGTCATCCAATGCACAAACGGCCATGCCTAATGCCCCTCCTTGACTTCCACCATGAATAATAATTTTTTCTTGGTCTATCTCCTCTTGAGTACAAACAAAATCAATAGCTTTCACACAATCCATATAAACTGCTCGAAAGTAGTATTCTTCTTTATTTAATATTCCTTTACAGACTGCACTTTGAGTTGAACCACAGGAATATTTAGCTGCATTTCCTGTCCATCCAGTTTGATCCCTAATATCAATAGAAAAAACTGCAGTTCCCATAGTAATCCAATGCATAAAGCTTTGTGGCAATCCTCTATTTCCCTTAAAACCATGATATTGGATTATACAAGGAAGCTTATCCTGTTTTACAAAGGTAGGCTTAATAAACCAGCCATGAATTCGTGTTTCATCAAATCCGTTGTAAGTAACAGAGTAAACCTGTACATATGGGCTTGGATAATCATAAAGTTCCATTTCTACATTTAACGGAACAGATCGGGTTTCTTCAAGGGTTTTTTCCCAAAATTCATCAAAATCATCTTTCTTTGTTAAGGGTGGTAAATAATTAAATAATTCCTGAGTCCGTCCTTCAAGGTAATTCATTTTTTACATACCTCCAATATATTTTGATTTCCTCTTTATTATACACTAATAATTTGATTTTCTATAGTCTTACGTACTATTTTTTACGAGCTTCATGTGGATACCTAGAACCAATTTTTTTAATAAGAAGTTAATTTACTTCTATTCTTCTATTACTTCAATTAACATTAAGGCCTCTTTAAAACTTCCTCGTTCCCTGTTTTTATTCTCTCGGATCTTTTCAAACTCACAATTTGAGATATTTTTATATGCTAAAATTCCATAAACGACTTCTACTAGGTCAGCTAACTCCTCTATACTACCACTCTCAAGATACTCCTGTAATTCTTCTTGTAGCTTTTCTCTCAATAGATTCAAATATTGATTTCCTTCCACCTTTTGAACGATTGCCTTTTTCCCTGTCTTCTCAATAATCTGTGGAATTTGATCACGTACTAACTTATTATATCTTTTAACAACCATAAATCACTTCCCCCTAGGCTACTTTTTTAATCTTAGTTTTATTATGCCATACATTTCCTTAATAAAGAACCATAGGACGAATGTATCTTTTTCTGTTAATATCGAAATCTAGCTATACTTTTATCCAACTCATTAGCCAATTCTGTTAACCGCTCACTAGCATTAGCGATCTCAGTCACAGTTGCCGTTTGCTCTTGGATGGAAGCTGCTGCTTCTTCTGCACCTGCTGCATTTTCCTCGGATATCGCTGATAGTGTCGAGATAATATCAACAATAACATCCTTTTTCTCTACCATTTCTTCTTCTGATTGATTGATGAGCTGAATGACATCCTTCATATTTTCAATAGCTTTTGAAATGCCAATAAATTTATGATTGGTTTCTACTACGCTTTCACTTTGAGACTTTGTAATATTTACAACTTCTTCTATTGTAGCTACAGCCTGCTGAGTTTTCCCATTTAAATCCGTTACGATAGCAGTTATTTCTTCCGTAAATCCATTAGATTGTTCAGCTAACTTTCTAATTTCTTCTGCTACTACTGCAAAGCCTCTCCCTGCATCACCAGCTCTGGCTGCCTCAATAGCTGCATTAAGAGCTAGTAGATTGGTTTGTTCTGCAATATTTCTAATCATATTACTAGCATCTTCAATTTTTTCTGCACTTTCGTTGGTGCTATAAATGACTTTTTGAATATCCATAGACGCTTCATTGCTAGCCTCATTTTTTTCTACTAATTCCTTAATAATTTCTAAACCTTCTATTTGCAGTACACCCACTTCTGCTGTAGACTCATTTAGTTTTTTTACATATTCCCCATTTTTTTCTATCAATATACCTAACTCATTGACATGTATAGCACCGTTCTCTGTATCCTCAGCCTGATGAGTAGCTCCTTCAGCAATATCCCCTATAGCCTTTGCTACTTCATCAATGGCTATTGCCGACTGTTCACTAGATAGCATCAACTCCTTAGAAGAAGATGTTAGATGTTCTGAAGCACTGGACACCTGAATAGCGAAGCTTCTAAGATTATCTGTAATTTGTTTGAAAGAATTAGATAGCATCCCAACTTCATCTTTTCGTTTCGCTAATCTTTCAGATATATCTTCCATAGCATCTAAATTGGCAATTTTATTAGCTCGTTCAGTAATCCCTTCTAAAGCTTTCCCAAGTCGATAAGAAAAACGGTACATGATAAAGATAACAGCAATAAGAAAGAAGGAAAGTACAAAGAGAGTAGTTTTAAATACATCAATAGCCCCTTTGTTAAAATCTGTTTCATAAGTTCCTGCTGTAATAATCTATCCCCACTCTGGATCTAATTTATTATATACAATCTTTCTTTCTATTTCTTCACTATTGGGTAAAAACCAATGGTAATAGGTAGCTCCCCCACCATCTAAAGCTTTTTCAATACTTTCTTGTATAAATAAATTTTCTTTTTTTGAATGATCCTTGAAATTCCAAGCATCTTGCCCTTCTAAAGTTGGGTGAGCAAGTAATTCTCCTTCTTGACTTAAGATGAAAAAATATCCGCTTTCACCCAGATCCATAAAAGGGTCTATTAAACGAGTCCCATCTGTTTGTAACTCTCCAATCAAATGCTCTTTCATCATTTCTTGGGCTTCTTCAGAAGTAAAACCACCGCCTTCCACACTATGTTGGGCTATGTGAATCATTTGAATGGCACTATCTACTGCATTTTGTAAGATGGTTTCTCCTTTTTTATTTAGTTGTTTTTTGGCAACTTCATAGCTGAAAAAGCTGAGTGTAATATTGGATACCATTAGTACTAAAATTGACATCATTAAAATTTTACTTTTGATAGAATGTCTTTTCCTAAGCATAATTTCTCCCCCCTTGTTTTCTTCTTTTCTCTAAAATAAAAGAATCTATTTTTTCCTGATTGCCTCTTCCATCTCTAACCCCGTATTGTAGTCAAGTTGCCTTGGCTCATATTCCTCGTTTTCCCTTTGTCTCGTCATACCAGTATAATCCCAAGTTGCAGGTTTTGCATCTGATCTCCATGGCCGCCTCTCCCAATAGTAACCTCTAAAAGGGTCCCTCGTATCATTCATCCACTGTAATATCTTATCATGAAGTTTATTCCTAATCGCAATATGTTCTTCTGATTCTATCAAATTATTGATTTCACCTGGATCTGCCTGAAGATCATAAAGTTCGTCACTGGTGAGTAGATTTACCACTAACTTATACTGACCGTCATAAGCTGACCGAATAGGCTGAAATCCTCCAAATGAATCATGATCCACTTCATATCGACCAAATTCCATAAATATAGTATCATTGGTTCTTATCTCAGGATCTTCTAAGGTTCTGCAAATACTAGTTCCTTCTAATATCTTTGGCAAAGGAATACCTACGGCTTCCATAATGGTGGGAACGATATTGATATGAGAAGTTGGGTTTTCAGTTACAGAACCTGATGGAACTACCCCCGGCCATCGAACAATAAAGGGAACTTTTGTAATCTCATCATACATGGCAGGACCCTTCCCCCAAAGGGAATGAGATGAGAGAAAGTTCCCATGGTCTGATGTATAGATAATGAGAGAATCTGCTGCATATTCATCTATGGCGTCTAGGACTCGTCCTATTTCCGAGTCAACAAAGGAATTACATCCTAAAAAATAACTAGGCATAATTTTCAACTTTTCTTTATCTTCATAAAGTGCATCACCTGCCCATACCTTTTGATGCTCTGGCTTATTTTCAAGGGTATCCCATATATTATCACTCTTTGGAAACTCATAGTCTTTGTACATGGAAGCATAAGGCTCAGGGCAAATATAAGGATCATGGGGTTCATCATAGGAAATCACTAAAAAGAAATCTTCCTCTCCATATTCTTTCAAAAAATCGATGGCCCTATTGGAACATCGATGTGCAAACGTAAACTCTGCTGTGACTTCCTTTTCTTCCATCATTCTGGGAGTTCTTGACCATTTTCTTTCTTCTTCTGAAAGTTCCTCAAGATAATTCCTCATATCATACCAATAATTCTCATTCCACCCATCTGGGCAACGACCTAATCCAAAGTAGTCCCCTCCATCAAGATGCCATTTTCCTAAATAGGCAGTCTGCATACCCTGATCAGATAGTCTCTGCCCAATTGTTTTTACATTATCACCAATAGCCTGACTGTTGGCCCAGGCTCCATTACTATGAGGATACAAACCAGTGAATATAGCAGAACGTGCAGGTCCACAAACAGGTTGACATGTATAAGCTTGATTGAATCTCATTCCTTCTTCTGCCAATCGATCTAGGTGAGGAGTTTTCATATCTGGGTTTCCATAACATCCCAGCATATCTGTACGTTGTGTATCTGTCATTATAAAAATAACTTTACGTGTTTTTTTCATTTTGCATTCCTCCATATAATAGTAAATTACAAGGAAATATGATATATTTTTATAGAGATAATAGCCTTGCAATCCATTATCTCTTTTTTATTTCTTTGCTTTACAATTTTTCCCTATGATTTCTTTTCACTTTTTAAACCCAAAGACCCCTCCCTTAATCTTCTTGGTTCACATTACGGTCTATTTTCGTAAATTTATTTATCTATATCCTTTGATTGTACAGGAAAAAATGTATCTTGAAAAGAATTTTCTAATAAAAAATGAAGATATCTAAATATGATGGTGTAAAAGTCATAACAATATTTGTTGGTTAAGATATAGCTAGGTTTAATGCTCATAAATTAATTTGATTCGCAATGCTCTTTATCATGTCACTAGCATTGACAATTTTTTTGTACTTCTATTTGTATTCATATATAGCTTTGCCGATGATCCGCTATTAAACAAAGAAGAGTCAAAGGTTACCCCTTGACTCTCTATATCCCTATATTTCTAAATTTTTGATATCGTTTCTCTAGCAGTTTCTCTATAGGTTGCACCCTTAGTATTTGTATTTCATTTTTAAGGATATCTTCTATGGTTTCTGACATCTCTCTTAGGTTTTCTTGCGCGCCTCCAAGAGGCTCTTTTAAAATTCCATCAATAATCTTAAAATCCTGCAAATCCTCTGCTGTAAGTTTCATCTGTGCTGCTGCTGCTTCTGCTTTGCTACTATCTTTCCATAAAATACTGGCATAACCTTCTGGTGAAAGAATAGAGTATACACTATGTTCTAACATAAAAATTTTATCTGCCACTCCAAGGGCTAGGGCTCCACCACTTCCCCCTTCTCCAATAACAATAGAAATAATAGGCACCTTAAGTGATGACATATGGAGTAAACTCCTTGCAATGGCTTCTCCTTGGCCTCGTTCTTCTGCAGCAATTCCACAAAAAGCTCCAGGAGTATCAATGAAACAAATAATAGGACGACGAAATTTTTCTGCTTGTTTCATCAAACGTAAAGCCTTTCGATATCCCTCTGGATGAGGCATACCAAAATTCCGGTAAATATTTTCTTTGGTATTTCTTCCTTTTTGTTGGCCAATAACAGTAATGGGCAAATTACCTAATCTTGCAATGCCTCCAATCATAGCTGGGTCATCGCCAAAATATCGATCTCCATGAAACTCCATAAATTCTGTAAAAACTTCTTTTATATAATCAAGAGCTGTTGGCCGCTCCATTTTTCTGGCTAAATTAACTTTTTCCCAAGGGGTTAAATTAGAATACGCATTTTGCTTTAAATCATATAGTTTTTTCTCCATTTGTGCCAGTTCATTTGATAAATCCACTCCTTGATGTTCAGAAAAAATTTGGATCTCTCTAATCTTCTTTTCCATTTCTTCAATTTGATTTTGAAATTCAGCTAGACTCATTTTTTCCCTCCTCATGGAGTGCCAATATATTGGTAACAACCTCTTTCATTTTTTTTCTGGCTACAATTCGATCAATAAAACCATGCTCTAGTAAAAATTCTGATGTTTGAAATCCTGTGGGAAGTTCTTGGTTAATGGTCTGCCGAATAACCCTAGGACCTGCAAACCCAATTAAAGCACCAGGCTCTGCCAAAATAATATCTCCTAGCATGGCAAAACTAGCTGTAACACCACCGGTAGTAGGATCTGTCAGCACAATGATAGAAAGTAACCCTGCTTCATGATGTCTACCTAAAGCCGCTGAGGTTTTTGCCATTTGCATCAATGAAAAAATACCCTCTTGCATCCTAGCTCCCCCGGAAGCTGTAAAAATAAGAATAGGTAGTTTGCTTTCCGTGGCTTTTTCTATGGCACAGGTTAGCTTTTCTCCTACGATGGTCCCCATGCTTCCCATTAAAAAATGACTATCCATGACACCTAAAACTACTTCATGTCCTCCAATTTGACCCTTCCCTGTAACAATGGCCTCATGTAGTTGTGTTGTTTGTTGAAGTTTTTTTAACTTTTCTAGATAAATAGGGTCTTCCAAAGGATTTTGAAGAATCAATTCTTCCTCCCAAGATTCAAATGTCTCTGGGTCTACCATAAGTTGAATTCGATCTGAGGCGGACATTCTAAAATGATGATTACAGTCTATACAAACTTGCCCTTGATTCTCTATATCTTCTTTATATAAGATCTGCCCACATTTACTGCATTTTTTCCACATTCCATCTGGAATACTAGGACAGATTTCCTCGATGGTAACCATAGCCTCTGGATCTTTTTTTTGAGTCCTGTTAGACTCTAAGGGCATATTAATATATTTTGTCTTTTTAAAAAAACCACTTAACATGGCATTTCACCTCTTTTCTCGTCTCCTACCTATCGATATACCTAAACTTGCCCCAACCGGGGTTTCTTTGCAATAAAGCTGGTATCAAATTCTCCTTTTTGAAAGTCTTCATCATGTAATATGTCGTACTGAAAATCTATGTTTGTATGAACCCCTTGAATAATAAATTCACCTAAGGCCCGCTTCATCTTTGCCAAAGACTTTTCTCGGTTTTCTCCATGTACAATGAGTTTCGCTACCATAGAATCATAATAAGGAGGAATGGTATAACCGTAATATACGGCGGAATCAACTCGTACACCCAAGCCACCTGGTACATGAAGTTCCGTAATCCTTCCAGGCGAAGGCATAAAATCCTTACTAGGATCTTCTGCATTAATCCGGCATTCTATGGCATGCCCTCGGATGGTTATTTCTTCTTGCTGATAAGATAAAGGTTGCCCCGCTGCAATTTTGATCTGCTCTTCAATTAAATCAATGCCTGTGACCATTTCAGTAATGGGGTGTTCGACCTGAATTCTTGTATTCATTTCCATAAAATAAAAATTTTGTGATGAGTCCAATAAAAATTCAACAGTACCTGCATTTTGATATCCTATGGCCTGAGCAGCACGAATAGCTGCCGCTCCCATGGCTTCTCTGAGTTCCTCTGTCATGGCAGGACTTGGGGTTTCTTCAATGATTTTTTGATGTCGGCGTTGAATAGAACAATCTCGTTCTCCTAAATGGATGACATGGCCGTATTGATCTGCTAAGATTTGAAATTCAATATGACGTGGATTTTCAATAAATCTTTCTAGGTACATGGTAGAATCACCAAAAGCATTTTGGGATTCGTTTTGAGCAATCCGAAAGGATTTTTTAAATTCTTCTTCATTGGTAGCTACTCGCATTCCACGACCCCCACCACCTGAGGAGGCTTTGATCATAATGGGAAAGCCTATCTTTTTAGCAAGGATCAACCCTTCTTCAACATCACAAACTGCTCCTTCTGAGCCAGGAACAACAGGTACATTTGCTTTAATCATTGTCTTTCTCGCTTGGGATTTGTTCCCCATAAGATCAATTTGTTCCGCCAAGGGGCCAATAAAGACAATATTACATTCTTGACACATTTTTGCAAACTTACTGTTTTCAGATAGAAAACCAAATCCAGGATGAATTGCTTCTGCTCCAGAAAGGATGGTGGCACTGATGATATTTTCCATATTTAAATAGCTATCTTTGGTTTTTGCTGGTCCAACGCAAATGGCTTCATCAGCCATTTGTACGTGGAGGGCCTCTTTATCACCTTCTGAATAAATAGCTACAGTCTCAATATTCATTTCTCTACAGGTGCGAATAATTCGTACTGCAATCTCCCCACGATTGGCAATTAAAATTTTCTTAAACATCTGCCTATCCCTCCTACTCCTATCCTATTACAAAAGTCATTTCTCCTTCAGCAGCCCTTTCATCACCTACAAAGGCAATTCCTTTGCCAATTCCTATGGAGCCTCTCATGGTTACAATCTCTACTTCCAATCGCAACTGATCGCCAGGAATAACCTTTCTTTTAAATCTAACTTTATTCATTCCACCAAAATAGGCTGTCTTTCCTTGGAAATCTTCGACACTCAGTAAGACCACTGCCCCTACTTGTGCCAAAGCTTCCATGATTAGAACCCCAGGCATCACAGGCTCTTGTGGAAAATGTCCCTGAAAAAATCCTTCGTTAATACTAACATTTTTAAGTCCTATGCCACTTTTCCCTGGCTCCATTTCTATCATCCGATCAATGAGGAGAAAAGGAGGTCGATGGGGTATAATTTTTTGTATTTCTTGAATATTCATCTGGTTACTCTCCTTTATTTCAACTTAGGCTCCTATACAATTCTAAAAAGAGGCTGCCCATATTGGACCAATTCTTCATTATTTACTAATACCTCTACAACTTCTCCGTCTACATCGGACTCGATTTCATTCATCAACTTCATGGCTTCAATAATACATAATAATTGACCTTTTTTCACCTTTTGCCCTACCGATACAAAAGGTGGGGAATCTGGATGAGGTGCTGCATAATAGGTTCCTACAATAGGAGAGGAAATCAGTTTTCCTTCTTGTTGATTGTCTTGCTGTTGGTTTTGGGGGACTACATTTTGAGTGTGCATTGGCATCATTTCTTTTGCGTCTTTTTTTTCTGTCATGGGCACATAGAAAGATTCTTCACTTCTTTGAGGTGGATGTACAAAAACTTGCTCTTTTCCTTTTTTCATAACAAGACGAAAACCTTCTAATTCAATTTCCACTTCTTGCAATTCGGATTCACTAACGGTTTGTATTAATTTCTGTATGTCTTTATAATCCATCGTATCCCTCCTATTCCGCCCATTTTTTTAATATTAAGGTTGCATTATGCCCACCAAATCCTAACGAGTTAGAAAGGGCATACATTAGTTCTTGCTGTCTTCCTTCATTTGGAACATAGTCTAAATCGCATTCTGGATCCTTGGTTTCATATCCAATGGTTGGGGGAATAAAACCTTCTTCCAAAGCCTTTAAACAAGTAATGGCTTCTACTGCACCTGCTGCGCCTAGTAAGTGCCCAATCATGGATTTTGTCGAACTAATAGGAATCTGATAAGCCTTTTCTTGAAATACAGTTTTAATGGCTGCTGTTTCAAAAGCATCATTATAAGGAGTGGATGTTCCATGAGCATTGATATAAGAAATATCCTCCGGCCCAATACCAGCTTCTTTAATGGCTAAACTCATGGCCCGTGCCCCGCCTTCTCCACCTGGTGTAGGGGAAGTCATATGATAAGCGTCACAAGTAAATCCATAACCAACTACTTCTCCATAAATTTTTGCTCCTCTAGCTTGAGCATGTTCTAATGTTTCCAGAACCAGGACACCTGCTCCCTCTCCCATAACAAAGCCATCTCGATTCACATCAAAAGGCCTGGATGCTTTCTTTGGATCTGGATTGTTGCTAAGAGCTGTTAGAGACATAAAACCTGCAATGGATACAGGGGTAATAGAGGCCTCTGCCCCTCCTGCTAACATAATATCTGCATCTCCATGTTGAAGAACCCGGTAAGCATCTCCAATGGCATTGGTCCCTGTAGCACAAGCAGTCACTACATTGCTACAGACTCCTTTCGCTCCAAAGCGAATGGCCACATTCCCTGCTGCCATATTGGTAATAATCATAGGAATCAATAAAGG
>JAAZLH010000059.1 GCA_012799415.1 Candidatus Epulonipiscium sp.
CTTCGGCTACTTTTTCTTCTGATGAATATCTCCTTGTTCTACGGCCTTCTACAAGTTTAAAGCCTGGCCACTGTTTTCCGTTGTTTGCTGCTTCTTTAAATGCATATTCTTCTACATCTTTAGCCCATTTGATTAATTCATCTATACTTGTTAAGACTTCAACTATTTTATCATCTGTAAGTGTTGGTGCAGGTCTAAAGTCTAAGCAGGCTATTTTTAGATTATCTTCTGCCCTTTGCCTGCAGGTGTATCTGATACGGCAAAATCTACAGTGGTCTCCTGATTTAAACTCTCCCTTACCTTCATAAGCTAGGTCTGCTAATGGTCTAACTATATTATCAGCCCAGTTCAATAAATCATCTGCTACTAATTCATCTGTAGATACATGGTCTAACCTTGGCTGGCAAATAGTCATTTTGATGGTTTTAATATCATAAAGAAATCCAAAATCATTAATTGCTCCTAAACTATAAAGCTTCATTTGGCTATTATCCTGTGCTTCTACTTTGATGCCTTTTCCAAATTTCAAATCTACTATTTCTAACACATCATCTGATATTAAAACCAAGTCCCCAGTACCAAAACCTTCCTTAACCCATGGGCTATAGTCAAGCCTCTCCTCTAGAAGTATTAAGGCATCCTTAGTCCTTGCTCTGGCTTCATTGATTTTTTCTATAGCAAGGTCCACATATACATCTACATATTTTTCTAACTCTTCGCTATAAAATTCATTGGTCTTTTGCTCTTTCAGTCTTTTGTTATACTCCTTTTTTCCTATCTCTCCTAGATGAAGGGATAATTTAAGCTCAGCGAGGCCATGGGCAAAGGTGCCTTCTTTGGCAAACTCACTAGATTCTTCAGATACACTTTCCTCAGCTCTAGGACTTGGAGTACAGGCCATCCAACGTTCTGCCCCTGAAGCAGAGAGTAATGCATGGGATGTCATTGTAATTTCCCCGCTGCATCTAGTAGTTCGTGGTACTTATCCTCTGGTACATCAGATAGTTTCTTTGCATCATACTTTTCAATAAGTTCCTTGACCTCGGCCTGTTTTCCTGAACGAGTTAGAACTGCAAGAACTGCTCTTAAATCCTCAAAAGTTATCTTTGGTGTTGCTGGTTCTATTACCTTTTCTACATCAGTATCATTTTTATCAGTAACAGATTCAGCTAAAATTTCAATGCTATCTGCTAGGCTCCTTAAATTTTCCACTACATCTAAAGCTAGTTTCATTTTGCTCATTTACCTCTTCCTCCTCTTCTGAATTCTCTAATTGCTTTGCTAACCTTTTAGCTACTATACTCATAGCTGTAAGAACACCAATCATTTCTTCATTTTGGGTTTGCACATTTTCACCTCCTACTTATTAGCCGATTTGGAGGGGGTGTTGGTAACCTAATTTTTTATTTTCCCCCTCACTTACTAGCCAATTTGGTAGGTAATTTGGTAACCCTTTTTCAAAAGTTTTTTTATTTCTTACCTATAGCTGCTAAAATAGCCTTTTTCATTAAAATATCTTTTTAGTTTGTCTAGGGCCTTCTTATGCTTCTTTCCTACTGTTTGATGGGATCTTCCTATTTTTTCCCCCGTTTTTCTAGCAGAAAGGTTTTCATAATATAAACCTGTGATGATTTCTCTTTCTTCTTTATCTAATTCTTTTAGGGCTTCCTGTAGAATTAAAAGAGTAGCTTTATCACAGACAATATCTTCTACTGATTGTCCATCTTCAAATTGCACTCCTTCATCTGTTAATCTTTCGTAGGAATCCTCTTTACTTGGGATGAATGTTACTTCTTCTTTTTCTATATCTATCCTTCCAACCTTGATGTCTTCCTCTAGGTATCTGCGTCTTCTATCCATTTTGTAGTAGACTTTATAGACTTCCTCCGTTACTTTTTGTCCTTTAATCCTATAATCTTTTCTTGACATAAAATTAGCCCCTCTCTTCGGAGAGAAAAGGGCATAACTATCAGCCAAAAAACTCACCTTTTTTTTATTAGGCGAGCCTTTCGGCTGATATGAATTACAGTAGTATGATATCTACCTCCAAATAAAAAATGGCCAGATTAAAATGCCATGTGTTTTAATACACATATACATTTCAATCTGGCCGTCAAGCGACTCACTAGAGATTGTTTGGTTTATTTAATTTCTATAACATTTTCAATGCCATTCTGTTCTTCTTAAATATGGAAACATAATATTGTGCTTAAAATTTTCTAACGATATTTTGTCTAAATCAGATGCTAGGATTTCTGTAATCACATCTATTGTCACAGGTTCCTTATAGTTCCTACCACTTATTTCTATTGCAATTGAATCATCTTTATAAACGGTTTTGCAAATAAGCTTGTTGCTGTGGACTCTTCCTTTAGTATCTTCAACGTCTTTTCTTATCTCTTTTAATACCATAGAATACCCCCCTTAACATTATTTGCTTGCATGGATATTTTCTTGTCTGTGTGCAATCTTGGTTTTAAAAAAATACCTACTATATTTCTAATGTATATTTTAAATTATAGCATATACAAAATTAGAATACAATACCAATTTTGTTTTTAAATAATCCTATTGACTATAAACAATATTGCTGTTATAATTGATTTATAAACTACATAATATATATATTGTGTTATCTTTGATTGTTTGGAGGTGTACATTATGAGTAATAAAAATGTTTTCAATAAAGTAGAATTTGCTCGCCTTCTTGAAAAAGCGAAGGGGAACAGAACTATAACCAAATATGCTGAAGAAAGCGGTGTAAGTGCATCACACATTTCACGGCTATTAAGAGGGCTATTAGATACTGCTCCAAGTCCAGAAACTATTTCTAAACTTGCTACAAAAGCATATAACAAGGTTTCTTATAAGGATTTATTGAATGCTGCAGGGCATATTGAAGTTTCAACGGATCCAGAAATTAATGATTCTGATATACAAGAGTTTTCTCCTTATCGTAGAAGGGAATTATATTTAGAACTTGAAAATAGATTTATGCAGATAATATTATCGCATTTAAACGCACAGGATTATGATTGGAGTATTCAAAAGCCAAGGGGAACCACCTATAGACCTGATATGATGGTCAGCATTAACGATGGAGAATCCAGAAAATGGTACTTAGAATTTAAAGTTAGCCTATCTAATCAAAGAGGCCCAGCTACATATCATACTTACGGGCTAGCCACATCAATTGATTTAGAACCGACGGATAAATTCACCATAGTAGTCAATAGTGAGAATTATTATAAGCAGTTTATTGGAACTCCCCCTAAAAATTTAAGAGCAAATTTATATGTAATGCTTATTGATTTGGAGGAAGGGAGAATTATAAAAGAAGAAAAGATATGTGAATATTATTAATTTAAGCCACATCGGTAACTAGGCCAGTGTGGCTTTTTACTGCAATAAAAAAAACCTAGGACTTAGGATTACTCCCTTGTCCATTTGGGCTCTCTGTATTTAGCAAGTTTTAACAAAAGTCTGGTGGTAGGCCTGCTCCCCCGAACTTGCTACTCTTGTAATTTATAAACATCAGCTGTCATTTCAACTATGGCACCTTCGTATAAATAAACTTCTTCCATCTGGGCAATATCATTAAGAGGACCAATTTGAATGGGATTATTATTTAGGTATTCTTTTATTTTATGGTTATCCGTATTTACAATTATTCTACCTTCCTCTTGATAGGAGAAACTATTATCTTTAAGTTTAAGCTCTTTAGGAGAATTAGCCGTACAATAGAATGGCACCTTTTTATTTTCATATTCAATTAGCTCAAGCATTATTTCTGATTGCTTAACCCCCATTGATATCAGTTTCTGGATTACCCTATGAATAAATTCATCTATGTCATGGATTAAAACTATCGCAGGTTTCTTATCTTCCTCTAAATCAGCTATCTCTTCCTCCTTAAGATTGTCTGCAAAATCTCGGAAATACCTACCAGAAATCTCTGCAGATAATTTTTGAACTCCTTCTTGACTAGGAAGTTCGAACAATCCTTGCCTGAGCAAAAAGAAACAGTAACAAGGCAAATCCATCGTTCTTTTTCTTCGAAAATAAGTTAAGCCATCAATAATTTCTCCGTACACATCATTATATTGCTGAGAATAAGAAATAATACCTTCTACATCTAACATATTACATGCTGCAAACACACCTTCAAGTATATCTCCTCTGCCCTTCCCTTTTTCTTTTTCTTCTTCGACCCAAGATTTAGGAGTGTTAAATTTTATAGAGCCTAATTTTACAAGTCTTTTAGCATACTTCTTATTTGTGCAGCGTAAAATTGCAAACAAATCATTTGGTTTTGCCCATATATTATTCATCTTCTCTCATCCCCCATTATCCCCATTATACAACAAAACCCCCCAAGGATTAAATCCTTAAAGGTTTGTGTTATTCACTAACAACATTAGTTAACTAGTGTATCAATAAAATCATTCCAGACTGGAAAAGTGGCTGTATGGCTTGGAACGAAAAAAACACCCCACAAGTATTTTTACCTGTGAGGTCCTTATTTATCTCGTTATCATTTTCGACAATAGTCAAGTTCTATCTGATACCTTTGCCGCAAGCCTTACATTTCTTTAATTCTTCTTTCAATATGGTTAATTTCATCTACTGATAATTCATATTTTTTATATAACTGTTGATCCACTTCTTGAACTGAAACAGACCAATCAATATCAGAATTATTAGAGAAATCTTGTAAAGGAATAAATCGGTAAGTTTTAGCTGTAGCATCTTGACTTGCTTTTGCTAAACTATGAAGATATCTAGCAAATTTTGTTGTCAGATACTTTGAAAGATTATTAGCTGAAATCTCATCTAACCCTAGTTCTGCTCCAATTACAATGTAGGACTCCGTACAAATTGTACCTGGTGCTCCAACGAAAGTGTTTAAATTATCGTCATTTAATTCTGTCCCAATATTGTTTGCTCTTGGAGTAAACACTTTCCATTGATCTATCCATTCAGAACGTACTGTAACTTCATTCCTTTCAAGATATCCAACTGTTTTACCTCTTCCATAACAGATAATTGGATTGGATAAACCTAAATCAGTGGAACGGAAATTATGACTTTTAATAAAATTACTCTCAATACCAAATGGCTTACGAACTGAAAAATAGTTAAACATTGTTTCTATATTTTTATCTAGAAATACCTTACTAAGAATAGGAACAGCCTTACCATCACGAATAAAAATATCAACACCTTCAATTTTAATTGGTCTAACAATATCTTCAATAATTTTATTATCTTCATAAGTAACAACCCGTGTAAGTTCTTTACTATTATCATAATTTTTATCCCACAAGAAATAACATACCCCACCACGAATATTGGTATCGGGAAAAATATCTTCAGGAGTTAACCAATCATGTAATTCTCGTATATGAATATCATTTAGCATTTCATCACGGAAATCATCTAATCCTTTTCCTCCAACATACCAACGTGTAGGCATAATAAATGAAATTAATTCTGGATTTAGCTCTTTCGCTAAGGCTACAAAATGATGATATAATGGGCTAGCACTTGCTTGCGCTCCACCATCCATTTCTTGATATGGTGGATTGCCAATAATTACATCAAACTTCAAGTCCTCACCTCCAAAACTTTCTAATATTTTCTCTTCAGCATTACCATTATTTATATATTCAGTTAAATCACATTCGACAATATTCTTGCTTGAAATATCATTGAAATCAGCAAAAACATAGTTTTTGGCAATATTGTAAATAATATTACTTGGTGCAAAGGCATATACTTGATTTTCGAGAATCCACTTAATTCGCTCTTCTTGATTAGGAATTTGTTTTTTTAATCCTTTATTCAGGCGTTTTACAATTTCAGTAATATAAAGTCCACTTTTTGCATATAGATCTAAAAATTTTGCATTATAATTACTAAAAATTCCTGGATTTCTTTTTTCAATTAAATCAACCATCAACTTGACCACTTTTCTAGGGGTGAAAATTTGATTTGTTTGTTGTGGTGGAATATAATCAAAAATATCCTCAGTAAGTGTTTCATCAAAATAATTTGACAATCTATTCTTTATATTAAAAAATTCTTTTATACTTGCATTAAATACTACTTCATTAAATAAACCAGGCACTTTGTGGTTGTTCCCATCATCATCTACATAGTCGAATCCATCACGTAATTTTCTAAATTCATCTATAGTAATGCCCGTTAATTCTTTAAAGGTAGATTCATCAATATTTTCTTCAAAATTCCCTAAAGTCGTACTTTCATTACCATAGGCCATAAGGAATGCAGGAATAGTCCTAGCAAATCCACGTAAGTGATCTCTTACATCATCTTCAGTAGACTTTTTCTTTTTCTCTTCTTCTTTTGTGATTTGTTTTTCAACTGCCATTTCAATTGTTTTACTTACTTCTGTATTGACATTGTCAGTTAATTCTTGACTGATTTTTACCTTTTTTTCTTCATGTTCAGTTTTTAGTTGTTCTGCTTTAACTTCATCATGAGTCTCCTCGGCCTTTTGAATTTCTTTTGAAAAATAACGATTCATTTCTTCAACTTGGCTATTATATGTTTCTATATTTTTTTGAACCAAATCTTTAATTTCTAAAGTAACTTCACTTTTTACTTTATCTGTTTCAGTTTTATTCAAACTAAATGTTTCTTTTAACTTGCTGAATCCACTCTCTAGTGTGTCTTTTATTTCATTAGTAATAGTTGTACTTTCAGGTATTTCAAAAATATCAGGTGTCTCCATAACCCTATAGATTGCTGGACCAAAGATGTCTTTTGTTCCGTTAATAACAATGTCCGAAGGAATATCAATATTGCCTTCATCATCAATCATTGGATTAGTTATATTGACTTCCCTACGGTCTGTTAAACGTTTATTCTTTTCAGGCCTTATTTTATCTAGAATTTCTTTAAATGGTGAATTGCCTCCAAAAATCCCCACAATATTTGTAAATAAAAGATTACTCATAAATCCACGTTTTACTACTTCTATTGAAGTAATATGTGCTGGAATAGTCAAAACTTCAGTTGCATCCAACTCGTGCATATTTCCTTCATCGTCTTCTCCAATAACCGGAAAAAAGTTCAGCAATTCTTTAATTTTCTTTTTACGTTCTTCACTAGTTTTTGAACCTCCACTTGATAAATTGTTTGCAAATTCATCAAAAAGTTGTAGTGTTCTTTCTGGTGCAAAGTCAAAGATATAAGCATTTTCTTTCCTATACAGCTTACCGTCTCGAACAAATTCATAAGGATTTTGGGCACGAAAAGCAGCTTGGAAGTACAAACTAGGCGACTTAATGTTATTAAGCATAAGAACTGCAGACCATTCAGGAATTGTAACCCCTGTTGTAAGTTGGCCAACGGATAATGTTATTGTTTTTTCATTCTCGGAAATGGCCTTTTTAACTTTATCGAAACTCTTCTCGTTTTTCCTAAAATCCAATTCCTCTTCAAAAGCAAAATCATTGTCTAAGCTTACTCCATCGCCAGCTGCTAGTACAATAGTATACCCTTTAAAAACAGGATGAGATTTTAACAACTTTTCTAGTGCCTTTGCAGAGTTAACACGAGGCAAGAGCCAAAATGTATGATTTAATTCATCTCTATGCCTTTCTGTAGAAAAAGGGAATTTTCCTGAAGAGAGGTTATCTAAAAATTTTTTCACACTTTCCTCATATTCAAATCTGCCATTGCCTTTGACTCTAAAAAATTCATTTAAATCAAATGTATAATCTACATTACTATCATCATCTAATGTTAGTCCCTTGGATACTTGATCCTCCACCATCTTACCCATTTGGTAAGTAAACAAACTTAATGTTGGCAAATCTTCATAAGGATTACTTCCAATTGCATAATCCCAATTTAATTTTGCTTCTTGTTCATCTACATAGGACCAGTTGAAAATTTGTTCTTCATTAAATTTATTATTTGCAAGTGCTTTAAATGGAGTTCCTGACAGATGTAAAGTAAAATCTCTTTTTATTTTATCAAATGCCGCATCTGTTTTTTCTGTATCAACACCTTCATGTGCTTCATCTATAATTAATAAATCCCAATTCAGTTGGCCTACCCATTCAAGTTTCTCATAAACTCCTCCTGCAAATTTTGCACCTTTCAAATCCTGTAGGGAAATGAAGGTAATCTGAGAAGGATTTTTATGGTCAGTAGAATTTACATAGTTAATAAAATCATCACGGGACAAAGCCTTATCTTTTAACGAATCAGTTTCAGAAATAAATTTCATTCCTGTTTCTTGCCAAGCAATAAACTTATGAAAATCATCAAACCATGAGTTTGCAATAGCTGGTCTATTGGTTACAA
>JAAZLH010000060.1 GCA_012799415.1 Candidatus Epulonipiscium sp.
GATGAACTAGACGAACATATTATAAACTATATCAAAAAAGAATATAATTTAATGATTGGTGAAAGAACTGCAGAAGAAATTAAACTTACCATCGGTTCTGCTTACCCTACAAATGTAGAAGAAACTAAGCAAATTAGAGGAAGAGATCTTATTACTGGCCTGCCAAAAACCATTGATATTACTTCCAGTGAAATTATGGAGGCGCTTGCGGAGCCAGTAAATGCTATTATTGATGCCATTAAGTTTACATTAGAGAAAACACCACCTGAATTAGCAGCCGATATCATGGAAACAGGAATTATGTTAACTGGAGGTGGTGCACGTTTAAAAGGATTAGATCAGTTAATTAGTGCGGAGACAGGCATGCCTGTTCATATTGCTGAGGAGCCTCTCAATTGCGTTGTATTAGGGACAGGTATGGTCCTAGAACATATCGATACTCTAAAAAGTGTATTACTTTCACCTCGGAAATTAAAATAATTAGCAAGATAATAAGGGGTGGCAATCTTGAAGATAAAGAAGATTCGTATTTCTGCCAAACATGCATTGTCTATAGTAACCATTATAATGATGATTATTATTCTTATTACTTTACCTAATAGGAAACAAGTTACATTTATGGAGCAGGGACTCGGTTATGTTGTTGTACCTGCTCAACAATTTCTTGGAAATATTCAAAACTGGATGAATGAAAAGTTGTTTTTTATTTTTCATACTGCACAGATTCAAGAGGACAATAAGAAGATGCTAGAAGAAATTGATCAGCTAAGATATGAAAATACAATTTTGAAGCAATATCAAAAGGATAATGAAAGATTACGTGTTTTACTAGAATTAGATCAAAAGTATGCACAATATCCTAAAGTGGGTGCCCAAGTAATTGGAAAAGATCCTGGTAATTGGTACGATGTTTTTTTAATTAATAAAGGATCAAATCATGGTTTAAAAGTTGACATGGTAGTTTTAGCTGGTAGTGGACTTGTAGGGCGAATCATAGAAGTGGGCGCTAACTATTCAAAGGTATTATCTATTATTGATGATACTAGTTCTGTCAGTGCTCAAGTATTACGTACTGATGAAGTAGGAAATGTGCGTGGGGATAAGACGTTGATGAATGAGGGACTGTGCAGGGTACAATATGTGAATATAGAGGCCCAAATGATTCCTGGAGATGAGTTGGTAACATCTCATTTGGGTGATATTTACCCCCCTGGAATTTTAATTGGAACGATTCAAGAAGTAAAAACCGAGAGCCATGGTTTAACAAAATATGCACTATTAGAACCTGTAGTAGATTTTAAGCATTTAGAGGAAGTATTGGTTATTGATCAAGTTTGGAAGGAGAAAAAACCTAATTTGAAGGAGTTTACACAGTGAGAGTCTTGATTGTGAATTTAATTATCTTATCTTATTTAATTTTACAGCCTACCTATATACAGGGGTTACGCATTATGGGTATAGTTCCTAATTTCTCTATAATAATTATTGTTTCATTTGCTTTATTAAGAGGTAGTGTAGAGGGAGCTATAATCGGATTTTTCATTGGTTTGATACAAGATGTTTTTTTTGGTAGAGCCATCGGATTTCAAGCGTTAATGGGGATGTTTATTGGCTATCTTTGTGGATTTCCAAATAAAAAATTTTATAGAGAAAATTACATACTTCCTTTTGTATTAGTTTTTGTAAGTACCTTAGTACAAGGATTCATGACTTATATCTTTACATTTTTGATTCGTGGGCGTGTTCAATTCATGTTTTTCTTAAATCGCATTATTATTCCAGAAGTCGTTTATACTGTTGCTTGGTCCTTGGTAGTTTATCGCTTTATTTATGCTATTAATGAAAAAATAGAGGCAAGAGAACGATTGCGTCGAAAGCATTTTAGTTAAAGGATTTAGAGGTGTTAAAGAATGAAACGACTATTTGAAGAGATATGGAGAGTCATTACTCACCGTTTATTTTTGCTGGGTGTAATCATTGTTTTAATGCTATCAAGGTTGGTTGCTCATTTGTTTCAGCTTCAAATTGTCGAAGGTGAACAGCACGAAAAAGAACTTAGGGCTAGTATACTGCGGGAAATATCAATACCTGCTCCTCGCGGAATGGTTTTTGATCGATATGGTCGTCCACTAGCAATCAATAAAGTAGCATTCTCCATTAAAATTGATGATAGCATTGAAGTAGCTAATCAAAATGAAATTCTATTGAAAATTATCCATTTGCTAGAGAATAATGAAGAGCAGTATATGGACGATTTCCCTATTGACATAGACGAAGAGGGAGGTTTACAATTTACAGTAAATGAGCAATCAGAAGTTCGTTTTAAAGAAGAAATATTTGGGATCAAAAAGGATAAGATGACAGAAGACCAAAGACAAATGTCAGCAAAAGAAATGTTTAGTTATTTGCGAGAAAAGACATTTAAAATTGAAGAGTCATATAGTGTGGAAGATGCCAGAAAAATTATGGCATTAAAATATCCGTTATATCAACGACGATTTCGACAATATCAACCTGTGACAATTGCTGTTGATGTAAGTGAAAAAACAGTAGCTATGATTGAAGAAAGAAATAATGAATTTCCAGGGTTATATGTAGATGTAGAGCCGCTTCGTTATTATCCTGAAGGTGATTTATTCAGTCATATTCTAGGTTATATTGGGAAAATATCAGAATCCCAATTAGAAGATTTAAAAGATCAAGGATATAATGCCTTTGATATTGTAGGTAAAACTGGAATTGAACAAGAAATGGAAGTTTATTTGCGGGGACAAGATGGCAAGATGATGGTAGAAGTGGATAAAGTTGGGAGGCGCATGAATGTACTGCAAACAGAAGAAGCAGTACCAGGAAATAAAATTTTTCTTACTATCGATAGGGATTTTCAGGAAGCTACACGTAATATTCTTGTGGACAAATTATCGGATATTTTAATTTCAAGGATTGGGGTTTATAACCCCAAGCAAACATCATATACATTAGAGAAAGTAATGGCTAGTATGATTTCACATAATACCATTTCAATCGCTAAAATATTAAACGCAGGAGAAGAATTTACTGAGCAGAAAAAGATAGCAGATAAGCTTATAGCTCAATTTGAAAATCCTAAAGAATTACTTAGAACAGAACCTGAAAAGATTCAAGATGCTGTTATTAAGATGATTAAGCAACGTGAAATATCTTATAAACAATTAGTTTTGATACTTTGGGAGCAAGGGATTATTACAGGAGATGATGAATTCTTACTTCGTGTTGAAAAAGGGAATATTTCTCCAACTGAGGTCATTAAACAAAAAATTCAAGATGGAGAAATTACACCACAACAAGTAGGATTAGATCCAAGTACTGGCTCGGTTGTTGTCATGAACATTCATACAGGAGAAATTTTATCAATGGTTAGCTATCCAAGCTATGATAACAATGAGTTAGTCAACCATTTTAATACTGAATATTGGAATTCCCTTTTGAACGATCCTACAACTCCTTTGATTCATAGGGCAACAATGGAACGTAAAGCTCCTGGGTCAACTTTTAAAATGATAACGGCGTTGGCAGCATTAGAAGAAAAGGTAGTAACTCGAAGTGAAACTATATTAGATAAAGGACTTTTTACAGATGCGGGTCATCCCCCGGCAGGGTGTTGGATTTACAATTCTTATCATAGTACCCATGGTTATATTAATCTTTCTAATGCATTAGAAGTTTCTTGTAATTATTATTTTTATGAAGTAGCTTATCGTTTAGGGCGAACAGAAAAAGGGGGACGTAGTGCCTTAAAAGGGATTAATACACTGAATGAATATGCAAAAAAATTTGGCTTAGATAGTCGTTCTGGAATAGAAATTGGAGAAACTATGCCCATGTTGTCCACACCTGACAATAAAAGAATTCAGACACAACGTTGGAGACCAGATTCTGTTGAAAGTGAACTAAGATGGTATGATGGTGATACAATTCGTACAGGAATCGGTCAAGGATGGAATAATTTTGCGCCTATTCATATGGCGCGCTATATGGCTACTTTGGCTAACGGAGGTACTCTTTATGATAGTCATATAATTGGGAAGGTAGAAGCGCCTAATGAAGTTATATATGAGCAAAAAGAACCTATTATTCGTATGCAAACTGATTTTGATCAAAAAGATTTAGAGACTATTTATAGAGGGATGAATTTAGTAACTAGTGGATCACGTGGTACAGTGCGTAATATATTCAATGATTTCCCTATTTCAGTTGCAGGAAAAACAGGAACTGCACAAGAAGATCCTTTTCGTGATAGTCATGCTTGGTTCATAGGTTTTGCGCCTTATGACAATCCACAAATAGCCATTTCGGTTTTATTACCTTTTGGAAACACATCAGACTTTCCAGCAGAAATATTTAGAGATATTGTTGCAGCATATTCTGAATTAGGGGTAGAACATGAAAAAATAAATATAGATAATATATTGTATTAGAAATAGGGTGGGGGAATCAAGATGAATCATGATAACTATGTAATTTTCAAAGGAAGTAAGGATGGGCTCACCATTTTATTAAGTGAAGAACCTGATTTCGAAACGCTCAAGATATCTTTTGAAAAAAAGGTAAAAGATGCAAGTCCTTTTTTTCAAGGAGCCAAAGTAAATTTGGTCTTTCAAGGTAGAACATTATTGCAAGAGGAAGAACAAGTGCTTATTGAAATTTTATCAAAAAATTCCCAATTAGATATTTCTTTTATTCATGACTCAGAGCATAGTGTTTTTTTAGCAACACCAAAGCAGCAGGAGATAGAGTCGAATTCTAGATGGGACGAAGAAAGGACTGCTTTTTACAAAGGGACGATACGCTCAGGACAAAATATGGAATTCCCGGGAAGTGTTGTGATTATAGGTGATGTAAATCCAGGTGGACAAGTTATCGCTCAAGGAAACATCATTATTTTAGGAGCTTTAAAAGGAATGGTACATGCGGGGAGCAAAGGTCATCATAATGCTTTTGTAGCTGCATTATCTATGGAACCGATGCAATTACGTATTGGGCATGTAATAAGCCGACCACCTGATGAAAAAAACAATAAAAATCTTCCAACGCCTGGACCAGAATTTGCTTATGTACATCAAAATCGAATCTTTATTGAAATAATGGATGGGAAAATGAGTCATATTTTCTTTGAAAAGACAAAATAACTTGATATATTTTTGTAAGTTGTCAGATGGAGTATGAAATTGCACCAATTTGTAAAAAAAAAATAGATGCAATTTGTTTCTTTATTTGATAAGATAAGGATAGACAATATAATATATATACTTTTCAAAAAAGAGAAATACATACGACTACTATGGCAAAGCAACAGTAAAACTAGGTACAAGGGGGAAAACACATGAGTGAAGTGATCGTTATTACATCGGGCAAGGGTGGAGTTGGCAAAACAACTACCACGGCAAACTTAGGAACAGGACTTGCTCTAGAAGGAAAAAAGGTAGCTCTTATCGATGCCGATATAGGGCTTAGAAATTTAGATGTGGTTATGGGCTTAGAAAACCGTATTGTATATGACTTAGTCGATGTTGTAGAAGGACATTGTAGAGTTAAGCAAGCTTTAATCAAGGATAAACGTTATTCAGGTTTATTTTTATTACCGGCTGCCCAAACACGAGATAAAAATGCCATTAATCCTGAGCAAATGCAAAAACTTTGTGAGGTGTTAAAAGAAGATTTTGATTATATTCTAATTGATTGCCCAGCTGGAATTGAACAAGGATTTAAAAATGCCATTGCGGGGGCCGATCGGGCTCTTGTTGTTACTACACCAGAAGTGTCTGCAGTAAGAGACGCCGATCGTATTATTGGACTATTGGAAGCCAATGAACTACGTAATTCTAAACTTGTAGTCAATCGAGTAAAAGGGGATATGGTAAAACGGGGAGATATGATGGATATGGAGGATGTGATGGAGATCTTAGCCATTGATATTATAGGTGTTGTGCCCGATGATGATCATATTGTTATTTCTACTAACCGTGGAGAGCCTGTTGTTACAGATCCTAATTCATTAGCGGGACAAGCTTATAGAAATATCACTCGAAGGGTGATGGGAGAAGATGTACCACTATTGAATTTAGAAGCTGATCAAAGTCTTATGAATCGTTTAAAGAAACTATTAGGCTTTGGAATATAAGGGGGGAATGCCGAATGGATTTATCTAATTTATTTAGCTTTTTTACTAAAAAGCAAACTTCCAGCTCAGTAGCCAAAGATCGATTAAAACTACTACTCATTCATGACCGGGCCAATTGTTCATCAGAAATATTAGAGATGCTTAAAAGTGACATTATACAAGTAATTTCTAACTATATGGAGATTGATACAGAAGGTTTGGATATTCAAATTAGTCAAACACGTTCTGAGGAATCCAACTCTATTGTTCCTGTATTATATGCTAATATTCCCATTAAAAACATGAGAAAAGCAAGCAACTCCTAAGGGCTTTAATAAGAACCAAGCAGGATGAACTCTGCTTGGTTCTTATTAAAGCCTAGGTGTTTTGAAAGAAGGTGTACAAAGGTGCAAAAAAAACAATTGAAATACTTTGATATATGGATTATTATGATAATGATAGGATTAGTAATGATTGGTATTGTGGCTATTGGAAGTGCTACACATATTAATAATCCCAATATAGAACCTTATTACGTGGATAAACAGATTAAAGGATTTATTCTTGGTTTTATTCTTATGCTTATTACAGCCTTCATTGATTATCGATTTATAGGGCGATTTTATCCTTTGCTATACCTTGTTTTAATCGGTTTACTATTCGCGGTACTAAAGTTTGGAAAAGAAGTGAATCATGCTACTAGATGGCTTGAAATTGGTTCTACGGCAATACAACCATCGGAATTTGGTAAGATTATTATGATTCTTGTCATTGCAAAACTGATGGATAAATTTCAAAAAAATATTAACCATATTGTTATTGTTGTCTTCATTTTGTTTTTAACAATTATTCCTGTTCTTTTCATTCAAAAACAACCAGACCTATCTACTAGTTTGGTTATCCTTTTTATCGTAGCGGCACAATTCTATGTAGCCAAAATTAGTTATATTTATATCTTGCCTACTGCTATGGCTACAGTACTGGGGGTTCTTGGGGTTCTATGGGCTGCCTACCAGCCAGGGCAAGAAATATTAAGAAAAATTTTAAAACCTCATCAAGTTACACGTATTATGTCTTTTATTGACCCTGATCAATTTGCTATGTCAGGAGCTTACCAAACAAATCAAGCAATTAGAGCTATAGGATCTGGGCAATTGAATGGTAAAGGTCTTTACCAAGGCACTTTAAATCAATTTCAATATTTGCTAGAAGCACGTACAGATTTTATTTTTGCTGTTATTGGAGAAGAATTTGGTTTTATTGGGTGCATGGCTGTGATTATATTATTTTTTTTATTTACTACCCGTTGTTTATGGATTGCTAAAGATGCTCCTGATTTATACGGCAGACTAATTGTAGTAGGAGTTGGATCAATGATCTTCATCCAAAGTTTTATTCATATTGGAGTTACTACAGGATTTTTACCAAATACAGGTATCCCTCTTCCTTTTATTAGTTATGGTTTAAGTGCTCTGTGGAGCAATATGATTGGCGTAGGTTTGGTTTTAAATGTAGGAATGTCACGGAAAAAAATGCGTTATTAGGAGGTTCTACTATATGAATATTGGTTTAATTGCTCATGATGAGAAAAAAAAATTAATGCAAAATTTTACGATTGCATATCGTCACATCTTAAGTAAACATGAACTTTATGCTACTGGAACAACAGGGCGATTGATAGAAGAAGTGACAAATTTAACTGTGCATAAATATCTAACAGGTCATTTAGGAGGTGAGCAACAGCTAGGATCGCAAATTGCTCATAATCAAATAGATTTGGTGTTTTTCTTGCGAGATCCTTTATCACCTAAATCCCATGAGCCAGATGTTAATGCTTTGATGAGATTATGTGATATTCATAATATCCCTTTAGCGACAAATTTAGCAACTGCTGAATTACTTATTAAAGCCTTAGAGCGTGGAGATTTAGAATGGCGCAATATTATAAGATGACGAAAGAGAAGTTTCTTTATCACAATAAAGAAACTTCTTTTTTTATATTTTTATTCATATGAAACTCTTTTTTTTCATAGGCTGTAATAGGTAATAAACATCCATAAAGGAGAGAAAAATATGATTTATAGAGCAAAAACATCTCAAAGACGTCCTGTTCCAAGGTCAAGAATACATCCCGAAAAAACAAAAAAAGAAAAGATATTACTTATGATTTATAAACAGGCATTAGTTAGCTTATGTATTTTTCTTTTTTTTGTAGGAATAAAAATCATTCCTTTATCTATCACAACTGCTTGGATACAAGCAATAGATAAACAAATTTCTTATCAAATGAAATGGCAACAAGTATATGAAGTAGCAGAGCAGATTCCTGCTATTAAAACTTGGGTAGAAGAGCAATGGATAAAAGAAAAGACAGTTGAAGGGTCCAAAGAAAGTTTATTACCGGAGAAAATGGAGGAAGATGTAAGTCAGGATTATAAGGAGGAGTCAGCAGGGCTTTTAAAAGATGAGAAGTCTTTAGATACACCAGAACTAACAGGAAATCCAGATCAGGAAAGTATTGAAATAGATGAACCAACAGAATTTAGAGAGGGATTCTTAGAAGAATCTTTGGGAAAGTAGAATGGATGACCCCTGTCCATGGAGTGATCACTGATTACTTTGGAATCAGGAATAATCCTATATTAAAAAAAGAGGAAAATCACACAGGTATTGATATCGCAGCCCCCTTAGGAACACCTATTGTAGCAGTTCAGAAAGGTAAGATAAAGGAAGTGAAGACTTCGGCAACCTATGGACAGGTGGTGATTTACGATACCATAGATGGTTATACGGTTTTCTATGCCCATTGTCAATCCATATTGGTGAAACCTCTAGATGAGATTGAGCAAGGTCAAATCATAGCTACTGTCGGTGATACAGGATTAACTACAGGGCCACACTTACATTATGAATTGTCAAAGGATGGCATACTCATTGATCCTATTAATTATGTTCATTTGCCTTCCACCCATAATTTAGAATGATAGGAGAAAGAGGGAGTTTATGCTTAAAGTTCGTTTTCATCCATTATTACTACTTGTGTTTTTTTTATTTATTGCTCTCGACCAAGTAGGGCAATTTTTTATTCTTTTTTTCATTGTAACAATTCATGAATGGATACATATTTTTGTTGCTAAAAGGCTTAAGTTAAATTGCAATACATGGCACCTATTGCCCGTTGGTCAAGCTGCTTTATTACCAGATTTAGAATTTCAGTCGCCAGGAGTTCAAACGCTTATTTTGTTGTCAGGACCTCTCTGCAATCTTATTATTGGGTGGGTAGGAAGTTTTTTTGTACAGCCTACATATTTGTATCTGAAATTTTTTGTATTTACCAATATGGCTATAGGTTTTTTTAATTTACTGCCTATTTATCCTTTGGATGGATCTCAAGTATTATACGGATGGATAGCTCATTACAAAGGAAATTTATGGGCCATGAAGCAAATATTAAAAATTAGCCAAAACTGTCTTTGGATATTGAGAATTTTAGGATTTATTCAGATGATTTTATATCCAATGAATGCTAGTTTACTTTTTATTTGGGCTTACTTATCCTATGTGAATCAAAGAACCAAACTATATGGTACCTATGAATTATATAAAATGATAAAACGAAAAGAATTATATAGAGAAGAAAGAGGGGGAAGGGGTAGTGCTTTTTGTCGTTTGGTTTCTCGGCATACTTCTTTAACTAAAATATTACAAGGTTTTTCAGCTTCAAGACAAGATGTTTTTATTGTTCAAGATAGTTATAAAGAGCAGCCTACAATTATAATGGAACCACTCCTTTTAAATTATATGATGGAAGTCAACTTAGAGGGGACTATTCAGGATTATTTGGATCAGGAAAAAGGGTAAATGATTGATATTCATTCCAAAATAGTATATTATAAGACAGACGTTGGAACAATAAATGGAGGAATTATCATGAATATAAGACAAGTACCCGATGAAATCTTATTACAAGTTGAAAAGCCGGGGCGTTATATAGGAAATGAAATCAATATGGTTCGTAAGAAAAAAGAAGAGGTAGACATTCGTTTCGCTTTTTGCTTTCCTGATGTATATGAAATAGGTATGTCCCATTTAGGCATGCAGATTTTATACCATTTTTTAAATCAAAGGCAAGAGACTTATTGTGAGAGGGTCTTTGCCCCATGGGTAGATTTGGAAGAACATATGAGAAAAAATCAAATTCCTCTCTTTGCACTAGAATCTCAAGAGCCTATTAAAGAGTTTGATTTCCTTGGTTTTACACTTCAATACGAAATGAGTTATACTAATATTTTAAATATGTTAGACTTAGGAAATATCCCTGTCTATAGGCAAGAACGCAATGAAGAACATCCTATTGTATGTGCTGGAGGCCCCTGTGCTTACAACCCAGAACCATTAGCAGACTTCATTGACTTTTTCTATTTAGGAGAAGGAGAGGTTGTGCTAAATGAAGTACTAGATATTTATCTTGAAAACAAAGCACAAGGTGGTAGTAAAAAAGATTTTCTAGAAAAAATTTTATTAGTAGAGGGTATTTATGTACCTGAATTTTATGATGTAACCTATAAAGAGACTGGAGAAATTGCTACTTTTAAGCCTACTCATCCAAATGCAAAAGCTAGAATTCAAAAAGTTGTAGTAGAAGAATTTTCTCAGTTAGATTATCCTAAAAAACCGCTGGTACCTTTGATTCAAACGGTACATGATCGAGTTTTATTAGAAGTTTTTCGTGGATGTTTACGAGGATGCCGTTTTTGCCAGGCGGGTATGGTATATCGACCTGTCCGCGAAAAACCTGTAGAGATGCTTTTACAACAAGCAGATGATTTATTAAAAGCCACTGGGCATGATGAAATTTCATTGGTTTCTTTAAGTACTAGTGATTATTCTCAATTAGAGGAGCTAATAAATGGTTTAATAGAAAAATATAGTTCACAAGGAGTTAATATCTCTTTACCATCCTTACGTATTGATGCGTTTTCTTTAGATATTATGGAAAAAGTACAAGATGTTAGAAAAAGCAGTTTAACATTTGCTCCTGAAGCAGGTACACAACGTCTGCGGGATGTTATTAATAAAGGTTTATCAGAAAAAGAAATTTTACAAGGTTCAAAACTTGCCTTTGAAGGAGGATGGGAGAGAGTTAAACTTTACTTTATGATGGGGCTTCCAACGGAAACCCAGGAAGACCTAAGCGGCATTGCACAATTAGGGTATGATATTGTAGAAACCTTTTATACTGTTCCAAAGGAGCAACGAGGCCGAAATATTAAAGTCGTTGTAAGTACATCTTGTTTCGTTCCTAAACCTTTTACTCCTTTTCAATGGGAACCTCAAGATCGCTACGAAGAATTTATGGACAAGCAGCATTTTTTACGATCTTCAATTAGAAAAAGGCAGAATCAATACCAGTATCATGATGCTAAACTTAGTGTGCTAGAAGGTGTTATTGCAAGGGGAGATCGTAGAGTAGGACAAGTAATTTATGAAGCTTGGACACAAGGCTGTACCTTTGATGGCTGGTCAGAGTACTTTGATTATGACAAATGGATGCTTGCCTTCCAAAACACAGGGATTGATCCGGATTTTTATGCACATCGTAAAAGGGATTTTGATGAAATTCTTCCATGGGATCATATTTCTATTGGAGTGACTAAAAAATTTCTGCAAAAAGAATATGAAAAATCTCTTGTTCAACAAACGACTCCTCATTGCCGTCTTGATTGCGAGCAGTGTGGGGCTATGATCTTTAGAGGAGGTGTTTGTGATGAAATGTAGGTTAAAATTTGCTAAATTAGATGATATTAAGTTTATTGGACATTTAGATCTCATGAGAGTTTTTCAAAAAGCCATAAGAAGAGCTGGTATTCCTATTGCCTATTCAGAAGGTTACAATCCTCATCAATTATTAACCTTTCCCCAGCCTCTTGCTTTAGGAACAACCAGTGAAGGCGAATATATTGAGATGCAATTAACAAAAGATATGGATATCCAAATTTTATGTAGACAACTCAATGAACAAATGCCTTGGGGAGTACAATTGTTAGGTGGCATTATTTTAAAAGAGGATTCGCCAAAAGGAATGGCAGTGGTAAGAGGAGCTACTTACGAGCTGATTTATTCAGTAAATTTCTTTGATGCAAACGATATATCAGTTATCATTAAAGAGTTCTTACAACAAACAGAAATCTTATTTGAAAAGCAAGGCAAATCAAAAAACACCATGGTGAATATTAGAGATGGCATTTATTCTATGAAGGGTATAAAGCATGAAAATATTATAAGATTTAAACTCTTTATAGCTACTGGAAGTAAACAAAATATTAGGCCTGAATGGGTCATAGAAAAGTTTTTTGAGTTTTGTGGACAACCTTTTATCCTATCTAAAGTACAAATTCATCGTACTGATCTTTTTACTCAGAAAGAAGGACAGTGGATTTCTTTAGAAGATTTTATAGAGTAAATTATCGATTGTATAGGAAAAGGTGTGGAAAAAGCTTATGAAAGAAATCATTGTAGATGTAGGACTTCAATATATAAGAACGGCTTTATTGGAGAATGATGAACTAATAGAATTTCAAATTGAAGAAAAAGAGCATCAATCTGTAGTTGGTAATATTTATCGGGGGTTGGTACAAAAAGTGATTCCTGGTATTGGGGCGGCTTTTATTGATATTGGAGAAGACAAAAATGCATATTTATCTTTAGCTGAGAAACAGCCTATTTTTTGGGAAGAAGGCAAAGAGCTCTCTATGCTAAAAAGTGGACAAGCAATTACGGTTCAAGCTATAAAAGAAGGAACGGCAACAAAAGGAATTACAGTTACTACACAAATAAGTTTGCCAGGGAAATATTTTGTGTTTCTCTCAGACCGGCCAGATATCCATATTTCAAAAAAGATAAAACAAGAAAAAGAGCGAAAACGTCTAATGATGATAGTAGAACAATATAAAAAGCCTCAATATGGTGTTATTATTCGAACCGAAGCCATGGAAAAAATAGAAGAGGAGCTTTTACAAGATTATTTGATTTTACAAGAAAAGTGGTTGGATATCCTCAAAAGAGAATCATTTGCTATGCCTAAAACTATTATTCATAGAGAGATGTCATCAGGCCTTAAAAATGTCCGTGAGTTTTTTACAGATGATGTTCATGCATACAAAATTAATGATAATGAACTTCATCAAGAGGTGAAACAATTTGTTTCACAGCATATACCTACTTTAGTAGACAAAGTAGAATATGTTCCAGAAGCAGAAGACCTTTTTGTAAATTATAAAATAGAGTCAAAGGTAAAAAAAGCTTTACAGCCAAGAGTCTGGTTAAAAAGTGGCGGAATATTAATTATTGAAGAAACAGAAGCTTTAACTGTTATAGATGTGAATTCTGGAAAGTTTATTGGGAAAAAAAATGTAGAGGAAACTATTTTAAAGACCAATTTAGAAGCAGCTGTAGAAATTGCGAAACAAGTACGCCTTAGAAATCATAGTGGAATTATTATTATTGATTTTATTGATATGGCAGAAAAAGATAATCAAAAAAAAGTTTTGATAGCCTTGGAAAAGGCTTTTAAAAAAGACCCCGTGCCTTCTCGGATACTTGGCATGACTTCATTAGGGCTAGTAGAGATGACCCGAAAAAAGAGAAGAAATTCATTGCAGGAGCAGCTAATGGAATCCTGCAATCATTGTCAAAGAGGGAAGAAATATGGAAAAGCATTTTTAGTACCTAAAATTGAAAAAGAAATCCAGCAATTGATCCATAATACGACAGCAGAAGAAATACTCTTAGAGGGAACAGAAGAAGTTCTTAGTTTTTTTTATGATTATAAAAGAAGATTTTTAAAACCTTTAAAATTAAAAAAGAATGATTTGCTTTTTCAAGATGGATACAAAGTATCTGCTATCTTCTCCCCATCTTCAGACTCATCTTTAATATAGATAATTCTCTCTAAATTTTATCTTGAATCAGAGATAATTTTTGTGATACAATAAAAGTTATTGAAACATTATATAAGAAAGTGGGAAATACATTGATACAAAATAGAGAAGACATCCGTAATGTGGCAATTATTGCACATGTAGATCATGGTAAAACTACCTTAGTGGATCAACTTTTAAAACAAGGTGGTATTTTTAGGAAAAATCAGGTTGTCGCTGATCGAGTTATGGATTCTAATGAATTAGAAAAAGAGCGTGGTATTACTATTTTATCTAAAAATACAGCCATTCATTATAAAGATAAAAAAATCAATATTATTGATACACCAGGGCATGCAGACTTTGGTGGAGAAGTAGAGCGAGTTTTAAAAATGGTAAACGGAGTTATCTTGGTTGTAGATGCTTTTGAGGGAGTTATGCCTCAAACAAAATTTGTATTACAAAAAGCAATTGAATTACAATTACCTGTTATTACTTGCATCAATAAAATTGATCGTGTAGAAGCAAGAGCAGAAGAGGTTGAAGAAGAAGTGTTGGAACTAATGTTGGACTTGGAAGCAGATGATCAACAATTAGATTGTCCTTTTGTTTATGCCTCCGCAAGAGAAGGTACAGCATCATTGAATCGTGAAAAACAAAATGAAGATATGACCGATTTACTTGAGGTAATTATAGATCACATTCCTGCTCCAAAGGTAGATCTTGATGGCCCCACTCAACTTTTAATTTCAACTATTGATTATAATGATTATATAGGCAGAATTGGGATTGGAAAAATTGAAAGAGGCTCTCTTTCTCTTAACCAGGAAATTATGGTCGTCAATGCCCTGTATCCTGAACAGAAGCAAAAAATGAAAATAACCAAGTTATATGAATTTGAAGGATTAAAAAGAAAAGAAATTACTCAGGGGAATGCAGGAGATATTATTGCTATTTCAGGATTAGACAATATTCAAATTGGAGATACAGTTTGTGATGTAGATCATCCGGAAGCCCTTTCCTTTGCAAAAATTTCAGAACCGACAATCCAGATGCTCTTTTCTGTTAATGATAGTCCCTTTGCTGGAACCGAGGGTGATTATGTTACATCAAGACATTTAAGAGATCGTTTATTTAAGGCGGTTAATACAGACCTTAGTTTACGGATAGAAGAAACAGATTCAGCAGATTCCTTTAAGGTATCGGGACGTGGAGAATTACATCTATCAATCCTGATCGAAACCATGCGGCGTGAAGGATATGAGTTTCAAGTGTCCCAACCGATTGTACTTTTTAAAACAATAGATGGCCAGCAGTATGAACCAATGGAAAAAGCAATTTTAGATGTTCCAGAAGAATGTGTAGGTAGCGTTATAGAGAAGTTAGGAGCAAAAAAAGGTGAATTGCTAAATATGACTTCAAGAAAAGGAGACTCTGTTCGTTTAGAGTTTTCCATCCCTGCGAGAGGACTCATTGGCTATGGAGCAGAACTAATGACAGATACAAAAGGACGAGGGATATTAAATACTACTTTTGAAGGTTATGCACCCTATAAAGGAGCCATTCCTAAAAGATTGCAAGGATCTCTTGTGGCTTTTGAAGCAGGTGAAGCCATGACCTATGGTTTATATAATGCACAAGAGAGAGGTATTCTTTTTATTACACCTGGTACGAAGGTATATGAAGGAATGGTTGTTGGGCAAAATCCACGAGCAGAGGATATAGAAGTGAATGTGTGTAGGAGAAAACATGCCACAAATATGCGGGCTTCTGGGTCAGATGACGCATTACGATTATCTCCTCCTAAAATTATGAGCTTAGAAGAGGCCTTAGAATTTATTGTTGAAGATGAATTGTTAGAAATTACTCCGAAAAACCTAAGAATTCGCAAAAAAATATTGAATAGTTCAATGAGACAAAGAATGCGTAAGAAAAACAAAGATGTATAAATAGAGGTGGGAAAAATGGCAATCAAAAAAAGGGGTAGTACACTGGCTCGGCAAGGTGCTATCCTAGCCATAGCAGCACTGGTAGTGCGTTTTATAGGATTTATTTATAGAGTTCCTTTAACTCGTTTAATTGGGGATGATGGAAATGGATTATATAGCACTGCCTATCAAATATATACTTTTGTCTTTATTCTTTCATCTGCTGGAATTCCAATTGCTGTTTCTAAAATGGTGGCGGAAAAGATAGCATTAAAAGAATATGGTAATGCTCATAAAATATTTCAGGTAGCTATGACCCTTTGTATTGTTACAGGTGGGATTGGCAGTCTTATTTTATGGTTTGGGGGGGACTGGATAGCTACTTGGTTACAAAGCCCGAGATCCGTTTATTCTCTTCATATGCTAGCTCCCACACTATTTATTGTTGCTATTATGGGGGCTTTACGTGGTTATTTTCAGGGCATGAGTACCATGGTTCCAACTGCATTTTCTCAGATTATTGAACAGATTTTTAATGCATTTTTTAGTATTTGGGTTGCATCTTGGCTTATGCCAAAAGGTGTAGAATATGGGGCTGCAGGCGGAACATTAGGAACAGGAATTGGGGCACTGGCTGGTCTTGGCTTTTTACTATTCTTATATGTATTAATTAGGCCTAAAATTATTGCCAGAATTACAAAGTATGAAAATAAAGAGAGCTCCCTTTCTTTTCGTGATATTTTATATGATATGATCCATTTGGCTTTACCTATTATTATTGGCACAGCTATTTTAAGTGTAACGAATTTGATAGACCTTGGCATGGTCCATAGGGGCCTTCATTATTTAGGGTATGAGGAACAAAAAATAACTCAACTCTATGGGGTTTTAACAGGAAAATATGTAGTACTTACAAACTTACCCATTTCACTAGCTACTGCTCTTGCAACAGCAGCAGTGCCAAGTATCTCTGCCTCTGTCGCAAGGCAAGAAGGATTAGAGTTGGAAAATAAAATCAATTTAGCTCTACGTTTTACAACTCTTCTTACAGCCCCAGCATCCATTGGGCTTATGGTTCTTGCAGATCCAATTTTAACCATGTTATTCCCTCATCAAGCTGACGGAGGATTATTACTGAAACTTGGTTCCATCGCTATTATCTTTTTTAGCTTAGCTCAAGTAGCTACAGCAGTTTTGCAAGGTCTTGGAAAAGTATATTTACCGGTACGTAACTCTTTGTACGGGAGTATAGTAAAGCTAGTAGCTAATTTTATTTTTATTTATATTTTTGATTGGAATATTGTAGGTGCTGTATTAAGCACTAATTTATTTTCGATGATAGTATGTGCATTAGATTTACGAGATATTATCAAGGAGACTGATACAGGATTAAACTATGGATTTGTTTTTGGCAAACCAATAATTGCTTCTAGTGTAATGGGTGTTTTCTGCTTTCTTTTTTATAGAGTTATTTTATGGGGGACAGGCTTAAATAGTATTGCTACCATGGGGGCTATTTTGCTAGGGGCTCTTGTGTATTTTACAATATTATTAAGTATACAAGGAGTTACTATGGAAGAAGTAGAAATGTTGCCTATGGGAAAAACAATATCTACTTGGATGCAAAAAAGAAAGTTGCTAAAGGTATAGAATTAGACAAAGAAGTAGATAATATTACCAAAAGACTCTTTTGGAGGTATTTTGGTAATGTTAAAAAACAAAAAATGGTTCTTACTAAGTGGTATTTTAATAGGAATGCTAAGTATGGTAGGTGGCTATCAATATATTTATAGACATAAGGTTCCAGAAACAAAGCAGCTTGATCACAAAGAAGCTAGAGATAAAGTAAAAATTCCAAATCAGAATCCTACCAAATCTTTTGGGAATGAAAAAGTGGAGATGGAAGATGAAAGTATAGTATCTGAAGAAGTAACAATCCAATCATCAGAGAAAGTACTCCCCTCTACAAAATTGGTTTATCAGTATTATTATACCTTAGATCAAAAAATGATAGAAGAAGAACTAGATCCTCCTTATTATTTATTAAATATGACGAGAGAACAATTACAAGAAAAACTTTCGGATTGGGATCTACAACTTTTTTCTGATAAAAAGATTGTGTTGCAAAAAATAGTAGAAGAGAAAAGTCCTTATAACTATTATCTCTTAGGAGTTTATGATTCTTATGTTGCTGTATTTTATGATACTCATGGAGAATGGATTCTTCGCGAAGTAACATCTACTCCCATTTC
Organism: Candidatus Epulonipiscium sp.; assembly: GCA_012799415.1. Classification (GTDB taxonomy): domain Bacteria; phylum Bacillota; class Clostridia; order Lachnospirales; family JAAYNZ01; genus JAAZLH01. Next base: position 18,239 of record JAAZLH010000060.1, read on the forward strand.
TGCTCTTCCCTTAGAGGAACAGAAAAAATTAGAAGAGGGCATAATGGTCTATGGGGATGAGGCACTGATCAATCTTTTAGAAGATTATACTAGCTAAAAGCATGGGATACCATGCTTTTTTCTTGCTTATCATTAATTTATATTTTACAATAAAGGGAGTAAGTACATATAGATGTACTTGTTCAAGTCCGAATTAGCCGAAGTGCTTATTCAGCTATCACGAATAGGGATCACTACTTTGTTCTTACCTCTTTAAATAGAGAATTGAATTAAAAAAACAAAACTTAATTCTCTATTTAAAAGTCATGCATCCGACGATGATATGAACTTATTAATAATTGGCATTTTTTCAATAATGAACGTGTGCATCTATAACAAGTAGAAAGGGATAGATCGATGAAGGAAAAAACAAACTTACAAGTATGTATAATCGGTGGGGGAGCTAGTGGCTTGGTAGCAGCTATTAGTGCAGCTCGCCTTGGAGCATCTGTTACAATTCTTGAACAAATGGATCGAGTGGGAAAAAAAATTTTAGCAACAGGTAATGGACGTTGCAATTTAACCAATAAAAATGTCACCATTGAACAATTTCATGGAAAAAATCCTAAATTTATTTATGGCGCTTTCGGACAATTTTCAGTTGAACAAACCTTAAACTTTTTTGAAATGTTAGGCATCACCCATAAAATAGAAGAAGAAAAAGTATATCCTTTTTCTGATCAAGCATCAAGTGTGTTGGATGTGTTGCGTTATGAAGTAAATCAATTAGGTATTAAGGAGATTTGCGGTGCTCAAGTGATAGAAATTATTCCAATGAAAACTAAATTTGAGTTGCATTTAAAGGAAGAAAAAATTCTTTATGCAGATAAAGTGATTTTGGCTACTGGTGGAAAAGCTAGTCCTCAGTTAGGTTCAAATGGTAGTGGTTTTGCACTGGCAGAGAAGTTAGGCCATACTGTAATAACTCCTTTTCCTGCCTTAGTACAGCTACATTTAAAATCACCTTTCTTAAAAAGGTTAAAGGGTGTAAAATTTAAAGGAGAAGCAGGTATATACAAGCATGAACAATGCCTTAGAAAAGAAAAAGGAGAAATATTATTTACTGACTATGGAATTTCAGGGCCGCCTATTTTACAATTAAGCCGATTGGCATCTCAGGCTCTGCATCAAGGAGAAACTCCTTGGATAAAGCTAAATCTTTTTCCACAAATATCTTATGAGGAAATGGATCTTTTATTACAGACAAGATGGGGATATGAACCAGAAAAACCTTTAGACTTTAGTCTAGTGGGACTCATTAATAAACGTCTTATTCCAGTTATTTTATCAGAGGCAGGGATAACCCAACTGCAAAAACCTTGTGGACAGGTAACAAATAAGGAAAGAAAAAAACTTCTCAAGATCTTAACTAATTGGGCTTTGCCCATTGTCGGTACACAATCATGGTCTCAAGCTCAAGTTACGGCAGGTGGTGTCCATACTAAAGAAATTGATCCGAAAACAATGGAATCAAAGATTATCCCAAACCTTTATTTTGCCGGAGAAATTATGGATATTGACGGAGATTGTGGAGGGTTTAATTTACAATGGGCATGGTCAAGTGGGTATATAGCTGGAAAATGGTCCGCTTCTTCTTAAAAAACAAGAAAAAAATGAAATTTTCTTTGCCTTCACTTAACTTTATGTTAAGATAAGTTTCGTATAGTAAAACATATTTGTACTTGGAGGAATTTAACATGAAAGAGATTGTTCAATCCGTGGATAGAGCTTTATCTATTTTAGAGGCTCTATCCGATCAAGAACAAGGATCAGGATTATCAGATATTAGTAAGCAGATAGATTTACACAAAAGTACTGTACACCGCTTGCTTGGAACTCTTATAGCAAGAGGCTATGTGGAACAAGATGCAGAGACCAATAGGTATAGCTTAACCATGAAGCTATTTGAACTTGGCAATAAGAAAGTAGAAAAGTTAGATGTACTTACTATTTCCAAACCTTATCTCAGAGAATTAGCAGATCAAACAAATGAAGTTGTCCATTTGGTTATACGGGAAGGTGCAGAAGTGATCTATATTGATAAGGTAGAAGGAGATCACACATTACGTATGCACTCCCGAATAGGGCGTAGAAGTCCTTTATATTGTACGGCCGTAGGAAAGGTTATGATGGCTTATTCAGATGAGCAGAAGCGTAGGGTTTGGTGGCAGAAGAGCAATATTGAGGAGAAAACCCCCTTTACCATCATTGATTATGAAAAAATGCAGGAAGAAATCAAAAAAATAAAAGCCCAAGGATATGCTCTTGATGAAGAAGAAAATGAAATCGGTGTACGTTGTATAGGGGCTCCTATTTTTGACCATCAAGGTAAGGTATATGCTGCACTTAGTATTTCGGGTCCTGCTACCCGTATGACAGCAGAAAAAGTAGATGAATTTTCTATCGCTCTTTTAGAATATAGTCAAAAAATTTCAAAGGAACTAGGGTATCATATATAAAAAAGTTGGTGAGATCGATAATATTTTGAATTTATCTGAAAAACCGCAAAAACAAGCTATAAAAGACAAGAAAGTAGGGTAAACTGAAATAACAGTGGAATCAATGTTTTGTCATATCCACGATAATTTCATATAATGGGATAGCGGTTTGCTACGTGAAACAGTAGAAAAAAGAAGGGATGATTTATAATGATACCTAAAATACAAACATTGCAAAGAATTATGGATGTAGGTATTGTAGCAGTTGTTAGAGCAGACAATGAAGAACAAGCTGAAAAGATTGCAAAAGCTTGTATTGATGGAGGAGTTCCCGCTATAGAGATTACTTTCACTGTTCCAGGTGCTCACAAAGTAATAGAATCATTAAAGCAAAAATTCTCTAAAGAAGAGTTGATTGTTGGAGCTGGAACTGTTTTAGATAGTGAAACAGCAAGAACTGCCATCTTAGCTGGTGCAGAATACATTGTAAGCCCTGCATTTGATGAGGCGACATGTAAATTATGTAACAGATATCAAATTCCTTATATGCCCGGATGCATGACATTAACAGAAATGATTACTGCAATGGAAGCAGGAGCTGATGTAGTTAAAGTATTCCCAGGTAGTGCTTTTGGTCCTGGTTTTATTAAAGACATAAAAGGGCCTTTACCACAAACTGTATTAATGCCAACTGGCGGTGTAAGTTTGGATAATGTAGACCAATGGATTAAAAATGGATGTATAGCAGTTGGAGTAGGTGGACAACTTACACAAGGTGCAAAAACAGGGAATTATGAAGAAATCACAAAAACAGCACAAGCATTTGTAGCAAAAATTAAAGAAGCAAGAGAATCCAAATAGAAAAATTATTTAAAGAAAATAACACGACCTGATCAAACAAAGGAACGAACAAAATGAGGAGGACATATAATGGCTAAAAAAGTTGTAACAATGGGAGAAATTATGCTTCGTTTATCCACGCCTGGATATCAAAGATTCGTACAAGCAGAATCTTTTGATGTGACTTATGGTGGAGGAGAAGCAAATGTAGCAGTTTCTCTAGCAAATTATGGTTTAGATTCATATTACGTAACAAAATTACCTGATAACCCAATTGGACAAAGTGCAATTAATCATTTAAGAAGATTTGGAGTTAATACAGATTATATTGTGCGTGGCGGAGATCGTATTGGAATTTACTATTTAGAAACAGGTGCTTCTATGAGACCTTCTAAAGTGGTTTATGACCGTGCTAATGCAGCCATTGCGGAAGCAAAGGTAGAAGATTTTGATTTTGATGCTATTTTTAAGGATGCAGAATGGTTCCACTTTACAGGTATTACACCTGCATTAAGCAAAGAAGGTGCTGAGATTACTGAAGCAGCTTTAAAAGCAGCAAAGAGACATGGGGTAACTGTTAGTGTTGACTTAAACTACAGAAAAAATCTCTGGACTCCTGAGGAAGCACAAGCAGTTATGACAAATTTAATGCAATATGTAGATGTATGTATTGGAAATGAAGAAGATGCTGAAAAGTGTTTAGGATTTAAGCCTGGAGATACAGATGTAACAACTGGAGAATTAGAATTAGCTGGTTACGAAAGAATCTTTAAACAAATGATGGAGAAATTCAATTTTAAATATATCGCATCTAGTTTACGAGAAAGTTATTCCGCATCTGATAATGGCTGGTCTGCTCTTATTTATGATGGAAATGAATTCCATCGTTCAAAAATCTATGATGTACGTATCGTAGACCGTGTTGGAGGGGGAGACTCCTTTGCATCAGGTGTTATTTATGGATTATTAACAGGAAAAAATTATAAAGATGCTTTAGAGTTTGGAGTAGCAGCTTCTGCTTTAAAACATACGATTCCTGGCGACTTTAATTTAATGACAGAACAAGAAGTTATGACCTTAGTTGAAGGCGATGCTTCAGGAAGAGTGCAAAGATAATTTAAATTATTTTTGTATCGATTGATTGTATTCATTTGATTTTACAAAAGTTCTACTGTGTATTTGGAGTATGCGAAAGCATACTCATTTTTTTAAAACTTTTGAAACCGGCTTTTTAAAATGGGTTGAAAAAGAAAAAAAGATATGATATAATAAAAAAAAATAAGGGAGGCAATAAAATGAATAAATATTTTAAAAACATTCCAACCATAACCTATGAGGGAAAAAAATCAAAAAATCCTTTAGCATTTAAATACTATAATCCTACCGAAAAAATAGGCGACAAAACAATGGAAGAACATTTACGATTTTCTATGGCCTATTGGCATACACTAACAGCAGAAGGAACAGACCCTTTTGGAGCTGGAACTATGCTTAGAGACTGGGATCATCTTGAAAATAATCCAATGGATTTAGCTAAAGCACGCGCAGAAGCAGGCTTTGAGCTTATGAAAAAACTGAATATTCCTTTCTTCTGTTTTCATGATGCAGACATTGCACCAGCGGGCAAAGATTTAGCAGAAAGTAATAAAAACTTAGATATTATCGCTGAACATATTAAAGGTTTAATGCAGGAAACAGGGATCAAATTACTTTGGGGGACGGCAAATGCTTTTTCACATCCAAGGTATATGCATGGGGCGGCTACTTCTTGTAATGCAGATGTTTTTGCTTATGCAGCAGCACAAGTTAAAAAGGCTATGGAAATAACAAAGGATTTGGGTGGTGAAAACTACGTATTTTGGGGTGGAAGAGAAGGATATGAGACATTATTAAACACAAATATGAAATTAGAATTAGATAATTTGGCTCGTTTCTTGCATATGGCTGTAGATTATGCAAAAGAAATTGGATTTACTGGCCAGTTTTTAATTGAGCCTAAGCCTAAGGAGCCAACAAAGCATCAATATGATTTTGATGTAGCTACTGTTTACAGCTTCTTAAAAGCACATCAATTAGACCCTTATTTCAAAATGAATATTGAAGCAAATCATGCTACGTTGGCTGGGCATACATTCCAGCATGAATTACATGTAGCTCGTATTCATGGAATTCTTGGCAGCGTGGATGCAAATCAAGGAGATCCTTTGTTAGGATGGGATACAGATCAATTTCCAACGAATATCTATGACACAACTTTAGCAATGTATGAAATATTAAAAAATGGTGGACTTTATAAGGGTGGACTTAATTTTGATGCAAAAGTAAGGCGAGGATCTTTTGAACCTATTGATTTAGTCTACGCGCATATTGCAGGTATGGATACATTCGCCAAAGGTTTAAAAGTAGCTTATTCTCTCTTAGAAAGTCAAGTATTAGAGAACTTTATAGAAAAACGATATAGTAGCTTTGATCACGGTATCGGCCAAGATATTATAAATAGAAAGGTAGGATTCAAAGAATTAGAACAATATGCTCTTAAGCATAGTGTAATTAGCAATGAATCTGGTCGTCAAGAAATGTTAGAATCCATTTTGAATCAATATATTTTAGAGGCATAGAACAAATAACTTACAGATAGGTGAGCAGATGTTTACCACATACACAATTGATCAAGAAATGATCAGAGATAGTAATCAAAAAAAAATATTACAGTTGCTTCAAAAAAGAAGAGAATTAACTAAACAAGAAATGTCACAAATTTTAGGATTGAGTATCCCTACAATTGCAACGAATACCAATATCCTAATTGCAGAAGGATTATTAGAAGAAGGTGGAATAGGTGACTCATCAGGTGGACGAAAACCAGTCATTATTAAATTTTTACCTAATGCTAGATTTTCCTTTGGTGTGGATATTTCTAGCCAACGTGTTCGAATTATCTTAACTAACTTAGATTCAGAGATACTTGCATCGGTAGAATTTATAGATTTAGATTTTACGAATATAGAACTGATATTACAAAGAATTGCAGATCATATGACTCAAATGATGATGGATTTAAAGATTGAAAGCAAAGCAGTTTTAGGTGTTGGGTTCTCTCTTCCAGGAACTGTCGATGAAGAATTAGGTATTTTGGAGATGGCACCCAGCCTAGGTTTGTATAAGGTTCCCTTGCAAAAACAGTTCCAAGCTTATTTTTCTGCACCTATTTATATTGAAAATGAGGCCAATGCAGCTGCATTTGGAGAGTTAACATTAGGAATTGCTCAACAAATGAAAAACTTAGTGTACTTATCGGTGACCCATGGAATTGGTGCGGGTATTGTAATTAAGGGCCATTTATATAAAGGAAAAAATAAAAGGGCCGGAGAATTTGGTCACATGACTTTAATCCCCAATGGTAAGCAATGTAAGTGTGGAAGGAATGGGTGTTGGGAACTATATGCTTCTGTACAAACACTTTTATCTAGATATCGGGCTAGTCTAAAAGCAGAGAGTTTACCTACATCTATTACTCTAAAAAGTTTTTTTAATGATCTTGCCATGGGCAATTCCATGGCAAGGAAAGTATGGGATGAGTACCTAGATTATCTTACCACAGGTATACAAAATATAATATTAACATTGGACCCTCACTATATTGTGGTGGGTGGAGATATTAGTCTATATGAAGATTATTTATTGCCAGATTTACAGAAAAAAATTTTCACCCCTAATGCGTTCTATGAGGAAGGGGATACGAGTATTGTTATTTCAACACTTAAAGAAAATGCCACTATTCTGGGTGCATCTTTATTACCTATGAAAAATTTGTTATTTCAAAATGAGTCTATTTTATAGTATAACCATCTAGTAAGAAGGAGTGGGAATATGAAACTATTTATTGATACAGCTAATATTGATGAAATTAAAAAAGCAAACGCAATGGGTGTTATCTGCGGCGTTACCACAAATCCATCTTTAGTAGCAAAAGAAGGGTTGGATTTTGTAAGTATCCTCAAGGAAATCACACAAATAGTTGATGGGCCTATCAGTGCTGAGGTTATTGGAATGACTACAGAGAAAATGATAGAAGAAGCTAGAGAATTAAGTGCCATACACAAAAATATTGTGATTAAAATTCCTATGACAGCAGAGGGATTGGCAGCAGTTAACGTATTAAATAAAGAAGGAATAAAAACCAATGTGACTTTAATTTTTTCAGCAACTCAAGCTTTATTAGCAGCAAGAGCAGGAGCCACTTTTATAAGCCCTTTTTTAGGACGCTTAGATGATATCGGATTTGATGGGCTTCGTTTAATTGAGGAAATTGTTGATATTATTGATATTCACCAAATGGATACAGAAGTCATAGCAGCTAGTATTAGAAATCCGATTCATATTATTGAAGCAGCAAGACTGGGTTCTCACATTGCTACCATTCCCTATTCGGTTATTATGCAGATGGTAAAACATCCATTAACTGATGCAGGAATTCAAAAGTTTTTAGATGACTGGAATACAATGAAGTCTTGAAATATCAAAGAGAAAAGGATGCGTGAATATGGCATATTTATTAGGGATTGATATTGGCACCTCAGGTACAAAAACAGTGTTGTTTGATCTTAAAGGTAAAACCATTGCTAGTGCAACGGAAGAATATCCCCTTTATCAACCTTATGTAGGATGGGCAGAACAAGCACCAAAAGATTGGTGGAATGCAGTGGTTGCCACGATACAAGCAGTTATTAAAAAAAGTGGAATTATCTCAACAGAGATACAAGGAATTGGACTAGCAGGGCAAATGCATGGACTGGTTTTATTAAATGAAGATAATGAACCTTTACGTCCATCTATCATTTGGTGTGATCAAAGGACAGATCAAGAGTGTATTGAGATCACAGAAAAAGTAGGGGCGCAAAAACTTATAGATATCACAGGAAATCCAGCGCTTACTGGTTTTACGGCTTCTAAAATTATGTGGGTTAAAAAACATGAACCTGAGATTTATGAACGTATTGCACATATTTTATTACCTAAAGATTATATTCGATTGATGCTTACAGGTGAGTATGCAACGGAAGTATCTGATGCTAGTGGAATGCAGTTACTTAATATAAGGGAGCGAAATTGGAGTAAGGAAATATTAGACATTTTAGAAATAGATCGCAAATGGCTGCCAGCAGTATATGAATCACAAGAAATTAGCGGTTTTATTACAAAGTCAATCTCACAAGCAACAGGCCTTGCAGAAGGAACTCCTGTTGTAGGGGGTGGGGGTGATCAGGCAGCAGGCGCCATTGGAAACGGTATTGTAGAATCAGGTATTATTTCTTCCACCATCGGTACTTCAGGGGTAGTTTTTGCTTATACCGATGAGATAGTGATAGATCCAAAGGGACGGATTCATACTTTTTGTCACGCCATTCCAGATACTTGGCATGTTATGGGAGTCACTCAAGGTGCTGGACTTTCTTTGCGATGGTTTAGGGATGAATTTTGTCAGCAAGAAAAAGATGTAGCCGCTCAGATGGGTGTAGATCCCTATAATTTAATGACTCAAGCTGCCAAACAAGCATCTCAAGGCTCTAACGGATTATTATACTTACCATATTTAATGGGGGAAAGAACACCTCATTTAGATCCTTATGCGCGAGGGGTGTTTTTCGGCCTTTCAGCTATGCATACTAAACGTGAAATGATTCGATCTATTATGGAAGGCATTACTTATAGTTTACAAGATTGTCTTTCAATTTTAGAAGAGTTAAATATTGAGGTGACTAAGGTTCGGGCTTCAGGTGGAGGTGCCAAAAGTGAATTATGGCGACAGATGCAATCAGATATATTCCGAAAAGAAGTCGTTACAATCAATGCGATGGAGGGCCCTGCCTTTGGAGTAGCATTATTAGCAGGTATAGGAACTGGTATATATAAAAATGCAAAAGAAGCTTGTAATATCACTATTAATGAAGTAGATCAATCATACCCTGTTGTAGAAAACATAAAAATATATGAGCACTATTATAAAATTTATTGTAAACTATACAAAGATTTAAAATCAACATTTCCTATGTTACAAAAGAACACCATGATATAATGATTTTTATTATAAATCTTACCCCTTTGATCCCAGCTAGCTGGGATCTTTTCATGAGCTAAAAAAGCTCATCTTGCCTACAAGGGACCAAATACTTTTTTAGAAAAAACTTGTTTTTTATGCTTTTCATATTTATTTGTCCACAAATAATTAAAAAAGACTTGCTATTCATTTATAGTGGGGTATAATATAAAATTATCTGACAGTTCTTCTTTGAGTGTAGAAGAACCTGGACCAAAACTATAAAGATAAGAGGGATCTCATGGAACACAGTAGAATCAATCTAAAAACTAAAAAAAGAATTGTGATCAAAATTGGCTCTTCTTCTTTAACTCATGAAACAGGAAGATTAAATTTACGCAAAATTGATGACTTAGCTAGAATTTTGACTGATTTTAAAAATCAAGGAAAAGAAATTATTTTAGTATCTTCAGGTGCTATTGCAGTAGGCATTGAGCGTTTACAGCTTAAAGATCGCCCTAAAACTATTGAAATGAAACAGGCGGCGGCGGCAGTGGGACAAGGGGCTTTAATGCAAATCTATGAGAAGTTTTTTGGGGAGTACAATCAGCAAGTAGCTCAAATTCTATTAACTAAAGATGTAGTTGATCACCCTATAAGAAAGCGAAATACAGAAAATACATTTTGTGCTTTACTAAGCATGGGGGTGATTCCAATTGTTAATGAGAATGATACAGTAGCAACAGAAGAAATTGAGTTTGGTGATAATGATACTTTATCTGCGATGGTAGCAGAGGTCATTAAGGCAGATCTACTTATATTACTTTCTGATATTGATGGTTTCTATACTGCAGACCCTCGTCTTGATTCAACAGCCCAATTGATTTCTGTCATAGAAAGGATTACCCCCGAAATTGAGAGGGCAGCAGGGGGTGTAGGTTCTAATATAGGAACGGGTGGAATGGCAACTAAAATTTCCGCAGCTCAAATTGCCTGTGGTGCAGGAATTGATATGGTTATTGCAAATGCAGCTCATTTAGAAGATTTATATAAAATTTTAGAAGGTGAAGCAATAGGGAGTCTTTTTTTAGGACAAAATATAGGGATTGCAAGTGAACATTAATCTGTCATTTTTTCGATATTATCCAAGGCAATATCAGATTTTAAGGAAAGAAGTTGTGCATCTTTTTCTTTTATCATTTCTTCAATATCCACTATGCTTTGTGCAAACTGTAGCATGACTTCTTCTTTGTCTTTCATAATCGAAGATTGAACCAGTGACCATATTTCTTTTAATTTTTTAAGATCCTCTTCACTGCGTGCCCAATCATTCTGTAATCCTGAAATTTTGATATCTCGTACATAATATTTTAATCTTAAAACAGAAGAAGCGATTCCTTCTTCATATAAGCTTAAAAAATGAGGAATATGTTTACTAAGCTGTATTATTGAATCAGAAATTTGTAGATCATTAGAAGAAGGATGAAGAGCGGCTTCGTATTTTCGTAGGACCTCTTCAGGTAGTTCAATAGTAATTGCTTGGGCCGAGTTAGAACTTCCTCCCTCTGTTTGACTACTTGCTGATCCGCCATTTGAACCACCGCTAGAATTACCCTGAGTACCACCCATACTACCGCCACCACCACCTTGGGTGCCACTTTGACCTGATTCTTGTTGTTGACCCTTCTGTGAGGAACTTGACATATTTTTTTGCATTTCTAATTTGATCTGGGCTTTTTCATATTCTAAAGCAATATTTTTCTTCATTTCTTCCATGGATTTATTTATAATCAAATGTGTTACTTGATTCAGATCTTGGCCAAAAGCCGAGGCTTGATCAGAAGTGATCCCAAGTTTTTGACCTTGGGAATAGAATTGATTCCATTTTGTATGCATTGTTTTTAACTTCTCGGAGGCTTCATTCCATCGTTTTTGGTCTGTCATTGTAATGAGTTCTTCAGACAACTGCATTAGTTCATTAAGAGAAACAGGTTTTTCAGTTTTCTGGTCACTACTTTTTGGATCTTTCTTTTTTTCACATCCAGTACTTAATAGGAAAGCGGTAGCTAAAAAAAGGATTGTTAGTAAATAACAAGTATTTTTAGGATAATAAATTTTACATTTCATAAGATCACTCCCATTCTGTATATAGTATGAGTTGATACAAAATAAAAAATACCTACGGGACTACAAAGGTAGATAAATCTTAAAGAGAATGCTTTGAAATTTTTTTGAAACTATAATATAATAAAACTATTGTATATCTATCAAAAGAATCTACTAAATTTGGACTACAAAATGAAAAAGAACTAGTGAGGAGAATAAAGATGCAACAGCAAAAAATCGACAGAATCAATGAACTATATAAAAAGCAAAAAAAAGTAGGATTAACTGCAGAAGAAAAGGAAGAACAAAGTCAATTAAGGAAAGAATATCTTCAATTGATTCGGGGGAATTTTCATCAAACACTGGAAAATGTTTATATGGAAGATAAAAAAGGAAATATAGTGTCTTTAAACAAACTACGAAAAAATAAAGGAGGACAAAAATGAAGTTTTGTAGAAATTGTGGCAAATTACTAGAAGACAAACAATCTTATTGCAGTTTTTGTGGTAAGATTGCTGGTGGAGAAAGAGAAATAGAGGTACCTTCCTATGAAGAACCTGTAAAAACAGGGCCATTGGCAGAGGAACTAGAAAAATCTCCTTTTATACAATCTAAAGACTCCATAGTGCCACTTTCCACTGAGCAGCCTTTAAGTAATTGGATAAAAGTAATATTATCAGTATTGATTGCTGCCATTCCAGGTGCAGGTGCTTTAATTGGGCTTATAACAGGGATTATATATATGAATAAAAAAGATAAAGATAGACAAACGTTTGGTCAAGCACTACTGACTTTTAGCATTATATTTTTGCTTCTTTTTTGTAGTTGTGTTTTTATATTTTATTTTACAGTACAAGAAATTATAAAAGAATTTCCTTATTCTTTTTATTAAGTTACAATGATAAAAGAATTTTTAGAGTTTTTAGGTGGGGGCATTTGCCATCAAATTCCTGAACGTTCTCTAGTGCTAAAGTCATCTTATCTTCCTTTATGTGCCAGGTGCACAGGTATTTATCTTGGTGTATTCATTTGTTTTATATACTTAGTTTTACGTAAAAGAAAGAATGGAAATCAACCACCATCTATTCCATTATTGGCTATACTTGTATTAGCTTTTCTACCTTTAATTGGTGATGGACTGAGCTCGTACCTTGAATTTAGAGAAACATCTAATGCCATTCGGCTTATTACAGGTATCCTTTTTGGTAGTAGTTTACCTTTTTTTATTATTTTGATTAAAAATTATGATATTAAAGGGAATAATGATAAACCTATTATTCAAAATATTAATGAATATAGTAAAATAGTAGCTATTGCATTACTTGTTGGATTTTGGGTCTATTCAGGCTATATTCCATCATGGTATTTAGTATCTTTTATTTTAATATTTAGTATATATATGCTTTATACACAACTGTTTATTGGTATTCTAAAACAAATTTTTCCTTGTTTTAAAGTCCATAGATATATGCTGACAATGGCAGCATATGTAATGGCTTTTGCTTGGATCAACTTGCTTTCTTTGTTTCAAAGATGGGTGTTGAGGGTTATTTTTTACCATCATTATAACGTCTTATAATACTTTAATTAAGGTTTATTTAAGAGGAGGTTGGAAACATCTGTGCAAGAAAAATCATCCATTAGAAAAGCCTATTTAAAGCGAAGAAATATGTTGACAAAAGAAATGATAGACTATAAAAGTCAGCAAATTTGTAAATATATTATTGATTCGTCTTGGTACCAGCAAGCGAATAAAATTTTTACATTTGTCAGTATGGGAACAGAAGTAAATACACGATCAATTATTATAGATGGATTAAATAAGGATAAAACTATTGCTGTTCCTAAAGTGTATCCGAAACAAAAAAAAATGATTTTTTCTAGGATTCAAGATTTTGATGATTTAGAAATTGGGCATTTTGGGGTTTTAGAACCTTCCACTTCTTCTATCTGGAAAGAAGAAAGTGATGAAAGTACCATTTTCATTGTTCCAGGACTTATATTTGATTTGCAGAAGTATCGTATTGGGTATGGAGGAGGATATTATGATCGTTATTTATCAACCATTGTTAGACCAATAGCTACTATTGGGATAGGATATGATTTTCAAGTAGTACCTATGTTGCCTAAATCTCCCCATGATGTTGCTTTAGATTGGATTGTTACAGAAAAACGTTGGATATAAAATAAAAAATTAAAGATCTAAAGGAAGGTGATTCAATGAGTATAACTAGATTACAGGAGCAAGGGAAAAAGGCAAAACAAGCATCTTATGAACTAGGTAAACTATCATCTATAGAAAAAAACAAAGGCCTGATAGCTGTAGCAGAGGCTATCTTAATTCAGCAAGAAATCATCATTAAGGAGAATAAGAAAGATATTGAAAAAGCCAAAGATGCAGGGATTAGTGGAGCCTTATTAGATCGATTAACATTAAATGAAAATCGTATTATAGCCATGGCAGAAGGATTAAAACAAATAGCACAATTAGACGATCCTATTGGGGAGATAGCCATGATGAAGAAGCGCCCCAATGGATTGCAAATAGGACAAAAAAGAGTACCTCTTGGGGTCATAGCAATCATTTATGAGGCCCGTCCCAATGTAACAGCGGATGCTTTTGGTTTATGCTTTAAAGCTGGTAACGCAGTGCTCTTGAAAGGTGGTAAAGAAGCTCTTTACTCAAATATGGCTATTGCAGAAATTATCAGTGATGCACTATCTAAATGCGGGCTACCCAAAGATGGGATACAATTCATAGCAGATACAGATCGCAGTACGACATTAGCTTTAATGAAACTGAATAAATATGTGGATGTTTTAATTCCGCGAGGAGGTAAAAATTTAATCCAATCTGTAATCCAGAATAGTACAATTCCTATTATTGAAACAGGAGCTGGAAATTGTCATCTTTATATCGATGAATTTGCTGATCTAGACCAAGCGATTTCTATTGTAATAAATGCTAAGACACAAAGGCCTGGTGTTTGCAATGCCATTGAGACACTATTAGTCCATAAAGCAATAGATAAGTCGAAATTTTTAGAGCTTGTGGAAAAACTGGAATCGCATTCTGTAGAGTTACGTGTAGATGATCAAGTGAGAAAATGGGTTCCAAGACTAGAGAGATCAACAGAAAGAGATTGGGATGAGGAATATCTAGATCTTATTCTTGCAATTAAAACGGTCTCTTCTTTAGAAGAGGCCATACAGCATATTCACAACTACGGAACGGGGCATTCTGAGGCCATTGTAACAGAAAATTATACACATGCACAAAAATTCTTAGATGAGGTGGACGCAGCTGCAGTCTATGTAAATGCTTCTACTCGTTTTACAGATGGATTTGAATTTGGTTTTGGTGCCGAAATTGGCATTAGCACCCAAAAACTTCATGCTCGTGGCCCAATGGGGTTAAAAGAGCTTACCACCACTAAATATATTATCTATGGGACAGGGCAAGCAAGGATGTAGCAATACATTCTTGTTTTTTTAATAAAAATAAGATATAATAAGGAACGAACGTTCTGTTTAGATGTCTATCATATGTTAGAGGAGTGTCAAGCATGATTTCATATATTAAAGGTACGCTAATAGAGATTGGTGAATCATGGATTATTCTAGAATCAGGTGATATAGGCTATCAATTATTCATTCCTACTTCTAGTTTTTCTCAATTACCATCTGTAGGTGAAAAGGTGCGAATCTTTACTTATTTGCAGATTAGAGAAGACATTTTTATGCTATACGGTTTTTTAAATAGAGAAGGAGTACAATTGTTTCAACAGTTAATTTCTGTTACTGGTATTGGGCCTAAGGGCGCCATGGGTGTTTTGTCTGCATTAACTCCAGAAGAAGTATATTTTGCTGTATTATCAGAAGATATCAAGACCTTATGCATTGCTCCTGGAATTGGTAAAAAGACAGCACAACGTATGATTCTAGAGCTAAAAGATAAATTAAAGATAGAGAATGTGATCCAGCCTGCCCAAGAATTAAGCCAAGCAAGTAGTCAGACTATAAAGGAAGAAGCCATCGATGCATTGGAATCTCTAGGATATCAAAGGCATGACGCATTTAAGGCAATTCAAGGCGTAGGTGTTACAGAAGGAGTAACAGTAGAAAATTTGATCAAAGAGGGATTAAAAATTTTGGCAAAGACGAGCTAAAGGTAGGTAAAAATGATGATAGAACGAGTGATTACAACAGATTTGATAATGGATGACATTGAAATAGAATCTGGGCTTCGTCCGAAGAAATTAGAAGAATATATAGGACAATCTAAGGCAAAGCACAATATGGAAATCTTTATTCAGGCAGCCCAGCAAAGACAAGAAGCCTTAGATCATGTTTTGCTATATGGTCCTCCTGGCCTTGGGAAAACAACTCTTGCAAACATTATTGCCCATGAAATGAATGTTAATATCAAGATAACATCGGGACCCGCTATTGAGAGGCCAGGCGATATGGCTGCAATACTGAATAATCTTAATCCAGGCGATATTTTGTTTATTGATGAAATTCATAGACTTCATCGTCATGTGGAAGAGATTATGTATCCTGCTATGGAGGATTTTGCAATTGATATCATGATTGGAAAAGGGCCAAGTGCTCGTTCTATTCGCTTAGATCTTCCAGAGTTTACACTGATTGGTGCTACTACACGTATTGGTCTTTTAACAGCACCATTACGTGATCGATTTGGAGTTATTCATCGTTTAGATTTTTATACCCCTACAGAGCTTTCACAAATTGTAAAACGCTCATCAACTTTAATAGGAATTAAAATCGACGAAGAAGGTGCAGCGGAAATTGCTAAACGTTCTAGAGGGACACCACGGCTTGCCAATCGATTATTAAAACGAGTAAGAGATTTTGCTGAAGTAAAGTATGAAGGGGAAATTACTCAAGAGGTAGCTAAACATGCTTTAGATCTATTAGAAGTAGATAAAATGGGACTAGATCATATAGATCGGCGCCTATTATTAGCAATGATCGAAAAATTTTCTGGTGGTCCCGTAGGATTAGATACTTTAGCTGCAACAATTGGAGAAGAAGCTGATACGATTGAAGAAGTTTATGAACCTTATTTATTACAATTAGGCTATATTCAGCGGACACCTAGAGGTCGGATTGTGACCTCTTTAGGCTATGAACACTTTCAAATTCCTTATGAAAAAAAAGAATAAAGGATCTTATTTCCTTTTTATATATTTTTTCTATTTAAATTATGTTATAATCAATAACATCAATGATTGAGTGATGGAAAAGATATACTATCATTTAATCCAAACAAAAAAGGGGTGTTATTTATAGTGAAGAAAATGAATGTTTTACAGAAATTAACCCGTATATTTATTGCGCCAGCTGATGTTATCCATGAAATCAAAGAAAAACCTGAGTTTTTACTTCCTTTTCTTTATGTTTTTATTATCAAAGCGATTACAGGTGTTTTACAAAGACCCATGGGTGAGCTTCAACAAGAAGAAATGGTGCGTTTATCTATTGAACGATATGGGGTTAATTTGTTTTCTACATCTAATGCTGGCATATCGACAAATCAAAGTTTTTGGATAGGGATTTTACTTCTTCCTATTACTTTATGGATAGGATGGCTTATTGGTAGCTTTTTTGTATGGATTATAAGTAAGATAATAAAAGGAAAATCAACTTATCAACAAGTACTATCTTTGTTAATTCATATTTCCATGCTAACAGCGACAGTAACCCTGCTAGTAACCCCTATTGATCTACTCTTACAAAATTCCACTACTATATTTGGATTATCAATTTTATACCCCAGTGGTGATATGACATCCTTTATATACAATGCTTTAAATTTGATGACCTTGCCTAGCATTTGGGGAGCTGCCTTGACAGGAATTGGATTATCAATTATAAATGAGTTTTCTCAGAAAAAAGGTTATATTGTTGCAATTATTTTATATATCATAACAATTTTATTGGGCGCTGGAAGTGTTAGTATGAGCTTTTGGATCTTAGATATAGTGACCAAACAAGGACTTATGTAGTTAATCTAAGAGATTATTATTTTTGCAAGTATTCAAAATTTGAATAGTAAGTTTTAGGGCTTGATTCTTTCGTTGTATTCGTTCTATAATGTGATATAATAAAGTATATGAATGATTATGGCAAGGAGCGATCACATGACACCAAAAAATAAAATAGAAGTACTTATTGGTGGCAAAATATATACCCTTGTGGGAAACGAAACCCAAGAATATATGCAGAATTTAGCTTTATATATCAATAAAAAAATAGAACAAGTATCTAGAAAGGATTCCTCAAAACGATTAGATACGAATATGACTGCTATATTAACATCTTTAAATGTTGCAGATGAATTGTTTAAAAAACATGCTATATGTACAGAATTAGAAGATGAATTAGAAGAAAAAGAAAGATTATTACTTGAGAAGGAAAAAGAAATATTATTATATCAGAATGAATTAGGACAGGTGCAGCAAGAAAATATAGAATTAAAAGAAGCATTACAAAATGCTCAACTAGAAACACTTAAACATAAAATGGAATTGGAAGCTTTTATTGAAACGTTTGAAGAGGAACCTAAAGCAGAGGGGTAGTAATAATATAAAATTATTACTACCTTTTCGTTTATATATTTTTACTATCAGAAAGGATTAAGATCAATGAAACAAAATAAACCAGAACTACTTTCACCAGCAGGTTCTTTAGAGAGTGTGTATGCAGCAGTAGCAAATGGATGTGATGCTGTTTACATGGGAGGAAAAAATTTTAGTGCTCGTTATCATGCACGAAATTTTGCTGATGAAGAAATAAAACAGGCTATTGATTATTGCCACTTGCACAATGTTAAAGTATATATTACTGCAAACACTTTATATAAACAAAGAGAATTAAGCCCTTTATTAGATTTTATTCAGAGTGTATACCAAATGGGCGTAGATGCTGTTATTGTACAGGATTTTGGTACAGCTATGTTAATTAAAGAATATTTTCCTGATCTTCCCCTACATGGTAGTACTCAAATGACAGCCCATCATGTAGCCGATGTAGAATTTTTACAGCAAGTAGGATTTCAAAGAATTGTATTAAGCAGGGAATTATATCTAGAAGAAATTCATGAAATAATTAAAGCAACTACAATAGAGGTTGAATGTTTTGTTCATGGGGCTTTATGTGTAGCTTATTCGGGACAATGTTTAATGAGCAGTATGATAGGTGGGCGGAGTGGAAATAGAGGGCGGTGTGCACAACCGTGTCGTTTACCGTATCGATTACTAAAAGGCTCTACTATACTTACAGATCAAGAGTCCTATTTATTAAGTCCCAAAGACATAGCCACTATTGAAAGAATAGATGACTTAATACGATCAGGTATTCATTCTTTCAAAATAGAAGGAAGGATGAAAAGGCCAGAATATGTAGCAGGGGTAACGAGAATATATCGTAAATATATAGATCGATATTTTGAAAATAAGGGATCTATGAATGTAGAAATAGGGGATATAAAAACATTACAACAGTTATTCAATAGAGGTGGTCTTTCCCAAGGTTATATTGGTGATAAGACAGATGGCGGTATTAAAATGATGAGCACTGAAAGACCTCAAAATTGGGGAATTTATTTAGGTAAGGTAATTGCCTATGACCATAAGCGGAAACAATGCATTATTCAGACCGTGGAAGACTTGCAGCCTGGAGATGGTATTGAAATATGGACAGAGCAAATGCCTCATCCAGGTGTGATGATTACTAATTCAAGCAAAGCAGGAGATAAAATTATAATTCGAATAGCAGGAAACATTTCTGTAAATGCACACGTATATAAGACCAAGGATCAACAATTATTAAATCAGATTCAAGCTACGTATAGAGAATCAAGAAAAATACCTATTTCTGTTTATGTAAAAGCGGAACCTATGTGCCCACTTTTTATCAAAATGTGGACCGAAAATGGATACGTAGTTAGTATGGAAGGCGCTATTGTTGAGCATGCACAGAAAACACCAGTAACTGAGCAAACATTGTTCAATCAGATTAAAAAAACAGGAAATACTCCTTTTGAAATTGCTCATATTCAAGGAGATATTGAAGATACTATTTATATCAATATTCAATCTATCAATCAATTAAGACGAGAGATTTTAATTGCCTTAGAAGAAAAGATTACTCAGTCTTATCAAAGGCAGAAAAAATTAGTCACGTATCAAATGAAAAAAACTAAAAAAGATAAAGAGAAAAAGTTAACTATTCTTATTCAACGTCCTGATCAACTATTAGCTGCTTTGCAACCAGGTGTATTTAGAATTTATATAGAATTAGAAGGATTTACAATTGATGATATTAGGATGGCAGTTATACGCTGTAAGCAAGCCGGGATTGAATGTTTTGTAGCATTGCCTATGATTGAGCGTACATATATAGAAAAACGCTTAAACTGCCCAATTTCTGCTTTAGAAGCAATGGATATTGATGGGTATCTTCTTCGTACCTATGGCCAAGTGCAAAGAACACAAAGAACAAATAAACAGATTGTTTTAGATTATACTTTTAATATCTTTAATGCTGCTAGTATCCAAGCATGGAATAACTATAATAAATTACAACTTACCCTTTCACCTGAATTAACGCGACATGAGATTGATGAGATTGGAGAAAAGGAACAAGAAATTATTATCCATGGTTATTTACCAGTGATGTTAACAGAACAATGTCCTATAGGAAATATATTAGGCCACAGGGAGAACTATAAATATTGTTGTTATAAAAATAAAGAGGGATCCTACTTTTTATTAGATCGTAAAGGCGAGAAATTTCACGTTCAGTGCAACTGTCATACATGTTTTACTAAAATTTATAATAGCCAGCCTCTTTTTTTACTAGATAGAATCAATGAAATGATATCACTCCCCATATCTTTTCTTAGATTACAATTTGTTTCTGAGGAGGCAAAAGAAATTCAGGAAATGATCCAAGGTTATCTAAATGGACCAACTCAGCCACTAATAGAAAAAAGAAAACAAGAGGGGCACACAAAAGGGCATTATTTTCGGGGGGTAGAATAGGAAGGTTTTATGTTAGAAATATATATTTTTTATTCAAAATATGTGTTTTTATGGTTTTTACTCGTTTTTTTATTTCTTGGTTTTACAGGAATCTATGAAGAAAAACAAGGAAATATTTATGTTGCAAAAAAAAAGATGTATAAACAGCGCTGGGTAGTAATAGGAATTCATCTAAATGCTTTTGTAATTTTAACATTAAGAAAAGGATTTGTTGATATTGATCTAGAATCTCTATATATAGGACTTGGGATGCTCTTGTTTTTATGCATAGCATGGATGGTCTTTGATTTTCGTTTTGCTATGGAAGATGGATTCCTATGGAATTCTATTTTTCTTCTGTTGACTCTAAGTATTGTTTTGCTACAAAGATTATCGCCTAAATTAGCTCAGCAACAGTTACTTTGGATTTTTATTAGCTTTGCATTAGTCTCAGCAACACCTTTTATTTTTAGAGTAATTCCAGCAATTAAAAGAATGTCATCTTTCTATTTAATAACAGGCTGGATTCTATTGATGCTTCCCTTTTTTTTAGGAGAAAAAAAGGGTGGAGCTATGAATTGGGTATTTATTAGAAATTATGGATTTCAGCCATCTGAATTTGTAAAAATCTTTATGATACTTTATATAGCTTCTATTTGTTATAAAAAGAAATCATATAGACAATGGTTATTTGCAGCATCTATGATGGCTGGTTATATTCTTGTTTTAGTTTTACAACGGGATTTAGGGGGAGCTCTCCTTTATTTTATGACATTTCTAACGATGTTTTATGTTTTTACAGGAAAGGAAATTTATTTTTTAGGAGGCCTAGGCTTAGGAAGCCTAGCAGCAATTGTTGCTTATCATATTTTTCATCATGTTCGAGTACGTATAGAAGTCTGGCTAAATCCATGGCAAGATATTGAACGATATGGCTATCAGATTGCCCACTCCTTATTTGCTTTAGGGAGCTGGGGATGGATGGGAAGTGGACTTACCAAAGGATACGCAGGATATGTACCTGCTGTCACTACAGATTTTATTTTTACTGCCCTTGTTGAAGAATTTGGACCATTATTCGGAATTGGTATTATTATTGTTCTTATCTTTATGTTAATTCGAATCAATAAGATTATCAATGGTACTGAAGACATTTTTTATATTCTTTTGGGAGTAGGCTGCATGAGTATTTTTGGTTTTCAATCATTTTTAATTTTAGGCGGTGTATTAAAAATGATTCCCCTTACAGGTGTTACGTTACCTTTTGTTAGTTATGGTGGTAGTTCGATGATAGCTATGATGTCTTTATTTAAAATTATTCAATGGATTGGGATACAAGGGAATCAGGCGGAAGAAAATAGAGGTGTAGGAAATGAGGACTATTCATAAAAACTTAAGAAAAGTAATGCTTATTTATTTTGGATTGTTTTGTATGCTTATTTTATTTTTTATTAAATTTATGATATGGGATCGTTATGATATCATTGCAAACCCTTATAATCCGAGGGTAGGAGCTACAAGTGTTAATGTCATTAGAGGAGAAATTAGAGATCGGAAAGGAAAAATATTAGCTACAAATAGGATAGAGGGAGAAAAGATAGTTCGAGAATATCCCTTTGGCCCCGATTTTGTTCATGTACTAGGGTATGGAAACAAAATGAGGACTGGAATTGAAGCCCAGCAACATTTTATACTTACATCATCTAGGGAACCCTGGTATATAAAATTGCAGCATTTAATTTTTCAAGAACCCATTCAAGGAGATCATATTTATTTAACTTTAGATGCAGATATTCAAAAGAAGGCCAATCAGTTATTAAAAGGTAAAAAAGGTGCTATTGTTATTATGGAGCCGTTAACAGGAAAAATACTGTCTATGGTATCTTATCCAAATTTTAATCCTCATGATTTAGAGGATAATTGGGAAATACTAAGTCAAGATAGCAAGAACAGTCCTTTATTGAATCGAGCAACGCAAGGTTTATATCCACCAGGATCTATTTTTAAACTTATAACGGCTGCAGGGGCAATAGAACAGGGCTGGGCAGAGAGTTTTCAATATGATTGTCAGGGAGAAGCAATTTTTAATCATGTACGCTTACAATGTTATGGTGGAAAAGCTCATGGAAAAGTAGATATACAAAAAGCACTTCAACTTTCCTGTAATACAGCTTTCGCTGAAATGGGTATTTTAATGGGTGGTGATGCATTAAAAATTATGGCAGAAAAAATGCTTTTTAACTATCCAATCAATAGTAAAGTTGCTTATAATTCAAGTCAATTTACGATAAATAAAGATTCTTTAGCAGAGGATATTTCTAAAACTGCTATTGGGCAAGGGAAAACACTAGTGACTCCATTTCAGATGGCCTTAATGGTTTCAGCTATAGCTAATCAAGGGGTTTTAATGAAACCCTACATGGTAGATAGGGTTGAAAATTCATTTGGTAAAATTAAAGATAAAACCATTCCTAGCACATCTTTTACTATGATATCACCTGAATTAGCTACAAAGCTAGGAGAAATGATGGTAGAGGTAGTAGAGGTAGGAACAGGTACAAATGCGCAAATAAGAGGGACTACTGTTGCTGGAAAGACAGGAACAGCAGAAAATGAAAACGATCAACCTCATGCATGGTTTGTAGGTTTTGCACCTGCCAAAAACCCACAAGTATCCATTGTAGTAGTTATAGAAAATGCAGGAATAGGGGGACAAGTTGCAGCACCTATTGCTAGGGAGTTGCTGAAAGACATCATAGAAAGGTGATCATATGAAAATATTGGTTCAAGCTGCATTAGCCCCTATAATAATTATTGTGTTTTATATTTATATTCGTGATAAGTATGAAAAGGAGCCTATTCGCTTGTTAGTCCTAGGATTGTTGTTTGGTGCTTTTATTTCTTTTCCTATCATAGGGGTAGAAACCATGCTTGGGTTTATGGCACCTTCTGAAAATACATTACTAGAAGCTTTTTATGTTTCTTTTGTTGTTGCTGGATTTACAGAAGAATTTTTTAAATACATTATTTTATATTTTTTAATTTGGAGAAATCAGAATTTTAATGAAAAGTTTGATGGCATTGTTTATGCAGTTTTTATCTCATTAGGATTTGCTGGTATAGAAAATCTTATGTATGTACTCAACCCAGAATTAGGTGGATTGAATACGGCTGCTGCCAGGGCCGTTTTATCTGTTCCGGGACATGGACTTTTTGGTGTAGCCATGGGGTATTATTTTTCGATGGCCCGCTTTGAATCAGATCAAAAAGATCGATGGATTGCTAAGGCTTTTTATATGCCCTTTATCTTACATGGAATCTATGATTTTATACTGATGGCTAATGTTCCTATATTAATGACTTTATTTATTCCTTTTATTTTATATCTTTGGGTTTCAGGATTTCGAAAAATGAAAAAACATCTTCAAGCTTCTCCTTTTCGTCCTAAATCTGAGTAAATATACTCGCCTTCTATAGACCGGTTGAAAAAGATTATAAAAAGAGGTATACTGTAGAATGATTATAATGAGTTTACTATCAAAAAACAACAAGGACTAGTAGATATGGGAGGCAATTTCATGATAGAAGCAGTAAGCTGTGGAGGTGTAGTTATTCATAGAGGCAAAATTTTATTATTATATAAAAATTATAAACATAAATATGTAGGCTGGGTGCTTCCTAAAGGAACTGTAGAAGAAGGGGAAGAATATAAAGAAACAGCATTACGGGAAGTAATGGAAGAAACAAGTGTTCAAGCAACTATAAAAAAATATATTGGGAAAAGCCAATATACTTTTCAAGGTTTTGATGATATGGTGTGTAAGAATGTATATTGGTATTTAATGCAAGCCAATAGTTTTTATTGTAAGCCTCAGAAAGAAGAATACTTTATTGATGCTGGTTATTATAAATTCCATGAAGCATACCATTTGCTAAAATTTAATGACGAAAGATATATTATGGAAAAGGCCTATCGAGAATATCTATATTTAAGAAAAAAACAACGGTGGACTAATAAAAGCAATATGATTAATAAAGATTGATAGAATAGAGGGGACAAAAATGGGCGTAAAATTTGGAAGAGAATACGAAGATATATTAGAGGATATACAAAAAGCATTGGTTGAAATAGAAGATATTTACCTTTTTTTAGGTATGTTAAAAAAAGACTGGACTGGGCTTTCTAAGGAAGAACAGCAAGAATGTCTAATTACTGTAGCCGATGATGTTTTTTATGGATTAGGAGAGGAACCAACCTTGTTCATAGGACAAGGGAAAATTACATATCAGCCAAACGAACATCTTATTACCATTCAATGGAAAGATGAAATGAAGCGAAGTATTTCTCTCATTGAGGTTAAATAAAACACCATGAATTCACATGGTGTTTTATTTGCGTCTTTTTCTATTTTTTAAATCTTTTATTAAGCTGAATTTGTCTTTCGTTGGATTGTTTTAAAAAATCTTTCAGTTGATCTTCTAGAGAAACTGTTGGTACTGCTCTTTCCCTAGAAGGTTTTGGCGGTTCACCCATACGCATTGTTAAAGCAATTTTACCTGATGCAGAGTCAATAGATAAAATTTTTACGGATACCTCATCTCCAACAGATACATGATCATTAATGTCTTTTACGAATTCATTAGCTATTTGAGAAATATGAACGAGTCCTTGGGTTTGTTGATCTAAAGCGACAAAAGCTCCAAATGGTTTGATACTCGTAACTTTTCCTTGCACAACTGTGCCAATTTCAAATTTGGTTGACATGCAAACACTCCTATATTTTCTTTTATTATATAAAACAAAAAATACGGATCAGACTTGTTCTGAAACGTATTTTTTACCTCTTACATATAAATGCGGATGAAGGGAATCGAACCCTTACGATGTTGCCATCGGCAGATTTTGAGTCTGCTGCGTCTGCCTGTTCCGCCACATCCACGAATGTCCTGCGTTTCATCGGACTCTCTTAATATTATCATAGCTACTTAAAAAAAGCAACTCATATTTAAATAAAGTTAGTGGGAACTTTTTATTTTAAAATTCGTCTAATATACGATATAATATAATAAAGATTTATTTAGATTTATTTCATTTCCGACAGTGATCTGGAATGCTTTTATTGTTCAAAATATTACATATAAAAAAGAAAGGAAGGAGTGACTATTTTGCCTAATTCATTAGAATCAATCTTACTAAAGAAAGTAAAAGAAGGAAATCAAACGGCTTTTGAAAAACTGATTCTTCAGTATGAAAAACAAGTATACAATATTGCATATCGTATGTTTTATAATGAGGCTGATGCAAAGGATATAAGTCAAGAGGTATTTCTTAGAATATACCAAAAAATTCATACATTTGAAGAAACCTCTAAATTTTCTACTTGGTTATATCGGATTACAATTAATATTTGTATTGATGAGCTAAGAAAGCGAAAAGGCAAAGAAACTTATTCCATAGATGAAACCTACAAACAAGAAGATGGAGAGATGACTAAACAATATAAATTACAGGAGCAAGGACCGGAAGAGGTTTTTTTGCAAAAAGAACGAATAGAGGCACTTCATAAGGGAATACAAAAGCTACCAGAAGACTATAAGGCTGTAATAATCCTAAGAGATCTACAAAACTTTTCGTATCAAGAAATTGCAGATATATTATCTTGTTCTCTTGGAACTGTAAAATCAAGAATATCTAGAGGAAGGATTCAGTTGAAAAACATTCTTTTAGAACAAACAAGGGAACTTTTTGATCATCCCAACGTCTAAACATATAGAAAGGAGGAGAAACGATGAACTGTCAGCAAATACAAGAAAACATTTCATTATATATGGATGATATTTTAAATGAAGAAGAAAAGCAATTATTAAATCATCATATTATAGAATGTGAAAACTGTACTAATGAATTTGCTTATATGATTGATCTTATAAATGATCTTCAAAATATTCCACAGAAAGAACTACCCTTTGGATATCATGAAGAGTTGATTAAAAAAGTCGAACTTATTACAACAGAAAATCAGAAAAAAAATAAGAAAGAGAAGAAAAGATTGTTTTTTACAGAGTGGTTAAAACCTATGGTAGCTGTGTTTTTATTAGTTATTCTAGTTGGAACTGCAACGATTTTCAGCTTGGAAGTGTTAACACCTAAAAATCTTGCATCGGATAGTGCTCCCCGCGAAAATAGTTCAAAAGCTGATATGGCCCCTAGTGCATATGATGGAAATACCGGTCAAGTGGTTTATGATAGCAAGATTGCAGAAACTCAAGATATTACTGCTGAATCAGAAGAAACTTCTAAATCTCAAGAAAGTTTTGTTGACTCTGTTGTATTACAGGATCAAAAAATTATTAAAAAAGCTACTTTATCTTTAGAAGTAGAAGAATTTGATAATACAGTTCAAGAGATAAGAACTCTGGTAGAACAAAGCGGTGGCTATATGGAGCATGCTGAGAGCTATATCTATTCATCTAATCGTGAAAGAGAAGAATACCTTAAAGAAGGAAATTTTGTCTTAAAAATTCCAAAAGATAAATATGGCAGTGCACAAGAACGTATCATCCAGATGGGGCATTTAAATCATCAAAATGAAAATAGTCTAAATGTAACAGAACAATATATTGATACTGAGAGTCGTATCCGTATGCTTAATCTTCAAGAAGAAAGATTACTAAAGATTATGGAACAAGCTACAAAAGTGGAAGATTTAATTTTATTAGAACAACGTTTAAATGAAGTACGAAGTGAAATAGAAGTTTTTCAAAGCAAAATTAAAAATTGGGATAAGTTAGTTAGCTTCTCAACTATTGAAATCCATTTACGCCAAGTAAAAAAGGTAATGATAGAGCCTGTTCAAAGCGAATTTGGGGTAAAGCTAAAAGAAGGAGTTATTGATTCTATTAACAATACCCAAAGGGGATTAGAAAGATTATCTCTTCATATAGCTAGGAATTTTATGCAAATAGTTTTCAGAGTGATCCTCCTACTAATAGGTATTTGGCTAGCCAAATTTCTATATAAAAAGGTGAAACTTAAAAAAAGAAGAATATGAAAGGAGAATAAACATGAATAAATTTCTAAAAAATGGATTGTGTTATATTTTAATAGCAATTTTTTTACTTGGAGTAGGATCTTTTAGAAAGGTAGAACCAGAAGTTGTTTTAGCAGATTCGACTCCTACCAAAAGAAGCATTCAAGTGACAGGACAGGGAGTTATTAAAGTAAAGCCAGATATGGCAAGGGTTACCTTAGGTGTTGAAACAAAGCATAAAAATGCACAAGAGGCCCAAGCAGACAACACAAAAAAAATGAATGATATTACAAAAATACTAAAAGAACTAAAGATTGAAGAAAAAGATATTCAAACTTCTCAATACTCTATTTACCCAGAATATAGATACATTGAAAGTACGGGTGAACGCAAAGAAGATGGCTATATTGTTCGACATCTTATTCAGGTAACTGTGAGGGACTTAAATATTCTTGGAACGATCCTAGATAAAGCAGTATCCCAAGGATTAAATACTTCTTATGGTATTCAATTCGGTGTCTCTAATGAAGAAAAATACTATCAAGAGGCACTACAATCAGCTATAAAAAATGCTCAAGGAAAAGCAGAGGCTATTGGTCAAACTATCTCAGTTAAAATAGATAAACCTTTCACCATCGTGGAACTAGGCCAAGGTGGGGTAAGCACTAGATATATGGAAAATGCAGTACTAATGGATAGCAAAACCTCAGCTCCTTCTATAGAAGCAGGAGAACTAGATATACAAGCAAGTGTACAGGTTACGTATCAATATTAAAAAAATGAATTAGCTAAGAATCCTGTATCTTTCAATAAATAAATTTATAGAGATAGAATGCGAACAAAACAGCTTGGAAAAATTCAGGCTGTTTTTGTTCGCATTCTATTTCTCAATCTGTTATAATAAAAACAATTCTTGTATACACTCAGAATAGAAAAATAATTTTTGTTATCTATAATATAATCACTTTAAGATAGTTAGAATGAAATTAATAAATGAGGTGGAATTAATGAATAAAAATATGACACAGGAAAAAATAATGCTAATTGATGGACATAGTATTCTTCATAGAGCTTTTTATGGAGTTCCTCTTCTTACCAATTCAAAAGGTATCTATACAAATGCAATTTATGGTTTTTTAAATATTATTCTTAAGTTAATTGAGGAAGAGCAACCAGAGTATATTGGCGTAGCTTTTGATGTGAAAGAACCAACGTTTCGACATAAAGAATTTGAAGAATATAAAGGACATAGAAAGGCTACACCAAGTGAATTAAAAATGCAAATACCCATTTTGAAAGAACTTTTAAGTGCTATGGGTATTATGAGCATTGAGATGCCTGGTTACGAAGCGGATGATATCTTAGGAACTTTAGGAAAAAAAGCAGAAATCGAAGGGATCCACCCTATCATTATTTCAGGAGATCGAGATTTGTTACAATTAGCTAGTGAAGCAATTAAAATTCGTATACCCAAAACTATCCGTGGGAAAACCGAAATAGAAGATTATTATGCGGTTGATGTAAAGGAAAAGTATGGAGTAACCCCTCAAGAATACATAGATGTAAAAGGCTTAATGGGTGATCCTTCTGATAATATACCTGGTGTGCCAGGAATTGGAGAAAAAACAGCGACGAAAATTATCCAAGAGTATCATACTATTGAAGCAGCCATTATTCATGCTGAAGAAATAAAACCAAGAAGAGCTTCTGAAAATCTACAAAAATATCAACAGCAGGCAAGATTAAGTAAGTTTTTAGCTACAATTTGTACAGACTGTCCTATAGAGATTGATTTTTTAATGATGAAGATAGGATCTTTTAGAAATGAGAAAGCATACGAAATAATCAAGGAATTAGAGTTCAAAAGTTTAGCTGATCGATTTTCTTCACAGAGTATTTCCGAACCTTTTAAGTTATTACATTCTGACATAGGTTCTGGAAAGATAATAAGAACCTTGTCAGAATGTAAAGAATGGATTAATCAAATCCAATTGGATTCAGAGATTGTCTATCATGTTTTAATAGAGAATCAAAGGATGTTAGGAATTGCCTTGAAGGAAACAGAAGGGGCGCCTATTTGGATTGAAATAGGTGATGATTTGTCCGAAAAAGGGTTGTTACAAACAATGAAGTATGTATTAGAGAACAAAAATGTACGTAAAATTACTCACCATGCAAAACCATCCATATTATATTTCAGTCAACATAATATTAAACTTAGAGGATTAAGTTTTGATACAATGATTGGAGCATATTTAATTAATCCTTTAAAAGAGCACTATGGATATGATGATTTAGCACAAGATTTCTTAAATGAACTTTACCCAACAGAAGAAGAAATATTAGGAAAGGGTAAGCAACAAAAATCTTTTATGGATCTATCAGAAGAAGATAAAATGAATTATCTCATTCAAAGGTTATGGATTATTTCAAAAAGTAAAAGAGTGATAGAAATGAAATTAAAAGAAAATAATCAAGAATACCTTTATTATGAGATAGAACTTCCTCTTATTGAAGTGTTAGCTTCCATGGAGAAATATGGATTACAAATTCATATGGACACACTAAAAGCGTATGCTGAAAAGCTAGAGAATAAACTGGAAAGTCTCACAGAAACAATCTATATTTTGGCGGGTGAATCTTTCAATATTAATTCTCCAAAGCAATTGGGGACGATCTTATTTGAAAAACTAAAATTGCCTGTTACTAAAAAAACGAAGACAGGCTATTCAACTGCAGCAGATGTACTAGAAAAGTTAGCGCCTCAGCATGAGATTATAAGACATATATTAGAATATCGTCAATTGATAAAACTAAAAACGACCTATGTTGATGGTTTATTTTCAGTCATGGATCCAAAGACTCATAAGGTACATTCAACTTTTCATCAAACCATTACTGCTACTGGACGGATCAGTAGTAGTGAGCCAAACCTTCAAAATATACCGATTAAATTAGAGTTGGGACGAGAAATTAGAAAAGCGTTTGTACCCAGTTCTTCAGATTATATATTTATTGACGCAGATTACTCTCAGATTGAATTGCGTGTACTTGCACATATCTCCAAAGATGAGACATTGACCCAAGCTTTCATAGAACAGCAAGATATTCATCGTTTAACAGCATCACAAGTATTTAAAACACCATTTCATGAGGTCACTCCCTTGCAACGTAATAATGCAAAAGCTGTTAACTTTGGGATTGTCTATGGAATTAGTGCTTTTAGTTTAAGCCAAGATCTGAATATTTCTAGAAAAGAAGCAGATCAATATATTGAAGGCTATTTTGAAAAATACCCCAAAGTAAAAGAGTATCTAGAAAATACCATTACTCAAGCCAAAGAAACAGGGTATGTAAGTACTTTGTTTGGAAGAAGGAGGCCTATGTTAGAGTTGCAATCTCGCAATTTTATGCAGCGTTCTTTCGGAGAGCGTGTAGCTATGAATATGCCTATTCAAGGTACTGCTGCGGATATTATTAAAATTGCAATGGTACAATTATATCAAGAATTTGAAATTCGAAAATTACGGTCAAGATTAATTTTACAAGTACATGACGAATTACTAATTGAAGCACATATAGAAGAAGCAAAAGAAGTAAAAGAAATTATAAAACGAACGATGGAAACAGCTGTGAACTTGATAGTTCCATTAGAGGTAGATATGACTGAAGGCATTTCCTGGTTTCAAACACAATAATTACTCAAAGAGGGGACATTTATGAAAGTAGCAGGTTTAACAGGAGGTAGTGGTACAGGGAAAACGACGATAGCTCATTATTTTGTTAGACAGTATCAGGCCTATCTTATTGATGCTGATCGAATTGGACATGATATTATAAAGAAGGGAAGGCCAGCTTATACTTTATTAGTTGACCATTTTGGATGCGAGATTCTGGAGGCAACAGAAGGGATAAATCGGAAGAAGTTAGGAGCTATTGTATTTTCAGATAAAGAAAAGCTATCCTTATTAAATGAAATTACTCATCCTTTTATTGTAAAGGAGATTAAAAAAAGAATTCACTACGCTACCCAATCCCAAGAATATTCATTTATTTTAATTGATGGAGCCTTGTTAGTAGAGGCAAAGATACATGAAAACGTAGATGAGTTGTGGGCAGTCTATACTAGTATGGAAAATCGTATTTGTAGACTTAAAAAAAGAGATTTTTTATCAGAAGCACAGATTAAACAGCGAATAGAATCACAAATGCCTTGGGACACACTCAAACAATATGCAAATCGTATTATTGATAATAATGGTGACTTTACAGTAACGATGTTGCAATGTGATCAGATTGCAGATACGTTTTTAACAACATAAAAATTACTTATATTTTACTTATGGTTAGGGAGGTTTATCATGTTTAGAAATATATTTTTAAAATATAATTTTCAAAAATGGATATATGTATGGGTAATTGCTGGATTATTATCAGGTTGTACTTTAAACAATCAGCCTTCTCCTGAAATAGAAGAAGAGACGGAGATCGAAGAACCGATCGAAGAGATCAAACCAGTAAAAGGAGGAGAATTGATTTTTGCCATAAGGAAGCCAACTACTCTTAATCCTATTTTAAGTGATGATGCGTCAATCCAGCCCTTATTTAAGCTTATTTTTGATCCACTTGTTACCTATGACAAAACTCATCAACCAGTTCCACATTTGGCAGAGAGCTGGAATTTTGATCAAGGAGGTTTATCTTTAAATATTATATTGAAGGATGGAATTCATTGGCATGATGGTACACCACTTACAGCAAAAGATGTGATTTTCACATTGGATACAATTAAAAAGTCATCTACTTCCCCTTATAAAAAATACATAGAAAACATATCTTATTATAAGGCATTAGATGAAAAAAATGTTAAAATAACTTATAAGCAGTTTTTTAGTGGGGCTATTTATGCTCTTGATTTTCCTATTTTACCTGCCCATTATTACGAAGGCAGCAATGTGTTGACTACAGAAAAAAATATGGAGCCTATTGGAACAGGAGCTTATGTTTTCACAAAATTGATTCCTAATCAAGAAATTCAATTGGAAGCAAATCAACAATGGTTTAAAGGAGATCCCTATATTCAAAAAGCGAAGGCATTATTTACTCCTAATGAAGAAACTACATTCCATACCTTTGAGCAAAGACAAATTAATGTGTTAAATATGAAACATGGAAGTTGGCAGCAGTATGGGCAAATGGAAAATGCAAAAGTATACGAATATATGATTCCATACTATGATTTTATAGGGTTTAATTTTCAATCACCTAAATTCCAAAATGTAAATATAAGAAAGGCAGTTGCCTATGCAATTGACAAAGAGGCTTTATTAGAAAAACTTTATCTAGGGCATGGAGTGCCGGTAGATACCCCTTTATTTCCTAATATGTGGTACTCTCCGAAAAGAGACCTTGTTTTTTCTTATAATCAAGAACAAGCTAAGCAATTATTAGAAAATGGAGGAATTTCTACTCAGTCATCATCAGAACAAGGCGGGCTTAATTTCCATCTCCTTGTTTCTAACGAAAATCCTATTCGACTTCAGATGGCAGAAGAGATCAAAAACATGTTAGGGCAGGTAGGCATTGTTATTTCTATTGATGTAGTATCTAGTGACGTCTATCAGCAACGTTTAGAACAAGGTGATTTTGAAACATTTTTAGGAGGGTGGAAACTTTCACCTATTGTAGATTTTACTTTTGCTTTTCATTCAACTCAAAATCCTTCTATTTCTGCTGGAGGAAAAAATTATATAAGGTATCAAGACCCAGTTATGGATCAGTTATTAAAAGATGCTTTCATAGCAGAGGGAGATATTGCAACTAAACAGGCATATCAAAACTTAGACCAGTATATCATCGATCATTTACCTTATGTTAGCTTATACTTTCAAACCTCGGCATTGGTTGTTGATGAAGGAGTTCATGGATCCATTGAGCCTACGATGCATTCCTTATTTGAAAATATTAATAGTTGGTTCATATATCCTTTCAATCAAATAGAACAAAGCAAGAAAGAATAAATTTCTTTAATCTTTCAATTTTAACTAGATTTTTTAGGAGATTATGATATGATAAAAATAATAGAAAAAAAAAGGATTTTTGGTAGAGGAGAGGTTTAGATGAATTATAATAATCAGAACTACTCCCAAGATTTAATATTTAGTTTAGATATTGGCACACGTACAGTAATAGGAGTTGTTGGATATCAACAAAATGATAAATTTATTGTTGTTGCCATTGAGAAACGAGAGCACCAATCAAGGGCTATGATTGATGGACAAATTCATGATGTAAGTAAAGTTGCTGAAGTTGTAAAAAGTGTAAAAGAAGATTTGGAAAGAAAAATAGGGGTTTCATTAAAACAAGTGGGGATCGCTGCTGCAGGACGTGTTTTATGTACAGTAGAAACACATGCAGAACAGTTTTTTGAAGAAGATACTATTATCGATGTTTCACATATTCAAGCTTTAGAATTACAAGGTATGAGAACGGCTTATGATGGACTTCAAATTCAATTGAACTCTACCCATCCAGATTATTTTTGTGTTGGATATTCAGTAATTAGATATTATTTAAATAATTATAGGATGTCCAATTTGGAGGGGCATAAGGGACGGCACATCGCTATTGATATGATTGGAACTTTTTTACCACAGATTGTCATAGATAGTTTATATGCCGTAGTTCAAAGGGCTGGATTAGAGGTGATGAATCTTACATTAGAGCCTATTGCTGCTATTGAAGTGGTGATTCCTAAAGAAATTCAATTATTAAATCTTGCATTGGTTGATATTGGCGCTGGCACATCGGATATTGCAATTACTAAGGAAGGGAGTATTTCTGCCTACGGAATGATACCAGTAGCCGGAGATGAGATCACTGAACAAATCCTTCATCATTGTTTAACAGATTTTAATACAGCAGAGCAGATAAAATTACAAATATCTCAAAAAGATGAAATTACTTTTCAAGATATTTTTGGCTTGTCTCAGACAATTAGCAAAGAAACTTTATTAGAGATTCTTGAACCTGCTGTAGATAAAATAGCTCTGGACATTTCACAAAAAATACTTACACTAAATGGGGGAAAATCACCCAATGCAGTGTTTTGTGTAGGTGGCGGCAGTCAAATGATTGGATTTGTTGAAAAACTTGCTGCTTACTTAGAACTTCCAATTGGGCGTGTTGCCATTAGGGGATTAGAAGTAGCAGCTAAAAGAATAGGATTTCCAAGTAAGTTATCAGGGCCTGAAATGATTACCCCTTTAGGTCTCTGTCTAGTTAGTATAAGTCAACGTGGCAATAGTTTTGTAGATATTATTTTTAATAAGGAGCCACTCCGTTTATTTAATACTCATTCTTTAGTAGTGATGGATGTAGCTACTTATAAAGGATTTGATCATACCAACTTAATTAGTAGAAAAGGGAAAGATCTTGTATTTATTCTTAATGGGGAAAGTAAAAAAATAAAAGGAGAAATCGGACAACCAGCTCAGATTTCTTTAAATGGGCAATCAGTAAGTCTTCAGCATCCAATTCAAGCAGGAGATAACCTAGAAATTAATCCTGCTAGCCATGGAAAAGACGCAGTTTTATCAGTGCAGGATTTGTTAGCATCTTTAGATGAACAGAGAGAGATCATAATAAAGATAAATGGACAGGATGTTTCAGAGCAAACATTGATCCAAACTGATGATGAAGTTCTTTTTGTCTTGCCTGAGACAAAAGACGAACTATTTAATGGTGAAGCACAGGACATATCGAAGAAAGAACATGTTTTTTATCTGATTGTTAATGGACAACCCTTACACCTTCCAAAGAAACAAACGGGCTATATTTTTGTAGATATATTTAATTATATTGATTTTGATTTAAACCAACCCCAAGGAAGAATTGTTTTATTATTAAATGGTCAACAAGCAGCCTTTGTCGATCCAATTCATTCGGGTGATGAAATTCAAATATATTGGCAATGAATAGATATGGAGAGATCAGAATGAAACGGTGGCTAGAATACGAACAAAGATATATCAAACTTCATTCTCGCATGTTTTTGGGAGTTGGTATAGCGATACCATTAAGCCATTACATAGGTAATGATTTTCCTTTTCCTTTTTATATTGGTATAGCACTGTTGTTCGTATTGCATAATGTTAAGATGCACTGGATAGACCAAATAAATATGTTTAATGAAAATAAATATAAATTTCTTAGAATGGCAGAACTATTTATAGTAACTTATTTTATTAGTTATGAATCAGGGTTATATTTAATAGGTTCTGTTGTTTATTTGCTGTTTGTTTTAGAAATTATATTAGCAGATGAAGAAATTCGATATATCTGGTATTATAAAATTTACTTATATCCCTTTATAATTGCATCCAGTGTAGCCATTATAAGAAAGATTTCTTTTATTTTTCTCAAAAATACTATTATCCATATTCTTTTTTTCGGAACTATAATTTTTATATTTGCTTACATCTTAAGTTGGTACGCACAAGAAATGAAGGTTCAATTAGAAAAAAACATTTATTTATGGCAACAGACTAAAGAAAAAAATAAAAAGCTAGTAGATACTCAAAATAACATGGAGCAAGTAAATATAGAAATTGAGAAACAAAAAGAAGAGTTACAAGAGATGAATAATCGTTATCGCAAGACGATTGCTGAATTTTACATTTTAAAAGAAATTGGAAATTATATTGGTTCTGTTTTAGAGATCGAGCAGCTATTAAGTATGATTACAGATATTATTATGGGGGTTATGGGTGTAGATACTTGTTCTATTGTTCTTTGGGATGAAGAAAAAGATGATATGATGTTTCACGTTAATAGTATTTATCCCCAGCATATTATAGAACAATTTAAAACTCCTGCTAAAGATGAACATTTAATAAAATTGTTATATGATGCATCTTATTATGTGGAAAATCATGTGTTTTCTAAACAACATCAGTATTCTTTCCTCGAAGGACGAAATGTGGGATCTTTTATTGTGATTCCACTTTGTAAAAACAATCAAACCTATGGATTTATCTTAGTAGAGCATAAAATGGAAACTTATTTTTCAGAAAGCAGTGTAGAATTTTTTAAAGCTGTTTCAGCCCAAATTGTTATTGCTATTGAAAATGCAAGGCTTTATAAAAAAATGGAACAAATTGCATCGAAAGATGGGCTTACACAAATTTATAATAGGACTTATTTAAAACGAATCATTCCACAGCTAATGAAACAGGCCATAGAACAGCATCAATCTCTAGCCGTCGCAATTTTTGATTTAGACTCATTTAAAAAAGTAAATGATACATATGGACATTTATTTGGGGATAAGGTTTTGCGGGTCGTAGCTAATTTAGGACAGATTAAAATGGAAATGCATGGAGGAATTATTGGTCGTTATGGTGGAGAAGAATTTCTGCTTTTATTGCCTGGCAGTACAGCTATAGAAATGGCAGAGATTATGGAGGAATTACGGCATGAAATTAATGAGTATCCTATTCGAGAAGGTACTATTTTAATGAATGTACAGGCTAGTTTTGGTGTGAGTGCTTATCCGGAAATTGCTTCTAATTCTACAGATCTACTTAAAACTGCAGATAATGCCATGTATACTTCAAAAAAACTTGGTAAAAATCAAGTGACTATTGCTTCTATGGATATAAGATAATATATTTAAGTTATTAGGAAACATAAAAAGCTATGATAATATAAAAACAAATGAATAAGGAGATTTAAAATGAATAATCCAGTAAACCAATATCTATATGCAAAAGAAGAAGTTTTTTCATATTTTGGTTGTGCACCAGACTATTTTCTGAATGATTTAAGAGAAATGTATTGGAAAATTCAACATAAAGAAGGATTTAGTGTACTTACTTTTTCAGAGCAAAAAGATTTTAATACTAGTTCTGATGTTGTTATTGTGAAACAAGCTGGTAAACTGATGATATATGAAACCAAAGAATATACTTTATGTATAGCAATTCAATGTGTTAAAGTAGGACTGATTTTTAAAAATGCAAACCGAATAGAATAAAGCATCTAGGTTTGAAGCAGAAAAGGGAGAAAGATTATGGAATTTTGTTTTACAACTATAGCGAGTGGCAGCAGTGGAAATTGTATTTATATAGGTTCTGAGAAAAACAATTTACTCATTGATGCAGGAATCAGTGGGAAAAAAGTTGAGCAGGGTTTAGCAACTATAGGTGTTGATCCTAGTAATCTAAATGGTATTTTTATTACTCACGAGCATCATGATCATATTAAGGGAGTAGGTGTTCTTGCACGGAGATATCGTCTTCCAATTTATGCAACTCCCCTTACGTGGCAAGCAATTGAACAGATGGATACTATTGTAGGTGACATTCCTCAAGAATGTAAACAAGTTGTGCAAAAGGATAAAGAAATCTTAATTAACGACATTGTTGTACAACCTTATGGGATCCCTCATGATGCTGCAGAGCCAGTAGCCTATAGTTTTTATAAAAATAAGAAGAAAATTAGTGTAGCAACAGATTTAGGTCATACTAATGATTATATCGAAAAAAATTTAGCTGAATCTAATTTAATATTATTAGAAGCGAATCACGATATTGATATGCTAGAAGTAGGGGCATATCCTTATTTTTTAAAACAACGAATTTTAGGAAGCTCAGGACATTTATGTAATGAAGTTGCAGGACAAATACTCTCTAGACTTTATCATCCAAAGTTGGAAGTTGCTATCCTTGGGCATTTAAGTCGTGAGAATAATTTTCCAGCCTTAGCTTATCAAACTGTATATAATGAATTGGTGGCAGATGATATTGGTTTGCTTTCTTCTTTCCAATTGAAAGTAGCAGAGCGAGAAGGCGTTACAGATATTTATCAAATTTAATTATATAGATATTTAAAATTTAGGAGGCGTAGAGCATGAAAGGAATTATTACTGTTGTAGGAAAAGATCAGGTAGGTATTATTGCAAATGTATGTACACTATTAGCAAAGAGTAATGTAAATATACTCGATATTTCTCAAACTATTGTGCAAGGATACTTTAATATGATGATGATCGTAGACGTTTCGAAATCTAATTTATCTTTTGAAGATTTAGTTAATAGTTTGGATGCAGCTGGAGAAAACATGGGTATCAATGTTAAATTACAGCATGAAGATATTTTCAATAGTATGCACAGAATCTAGGAGGAATAGAAATGATTAGTCAATGGGAAGTACTAGAAACAAATAAAATGATACAGAAAGAACATTTAGATGTTAGAACTATTACCATGGGTATCAGTCTCTTAGATTGTGCAGATGGAAATATAAAAAGATTCAATCAAAAAATATACGATAAAATTACTAAAAAAGCTGAACATCTAGTCAAAACAGGTGAGGATATTGAAAAGCAATATGGGATTCCGATTATTAATAAAAGAATTTCAGTGACACCTATTGCCATTGCAGCAGCAGGATGTGAAACAGATTCATATGTTTCTATTGCACATACATTGGATCGAGCCGCAGAAGCTGTAGGAGTTAATTTTATAGGTGGTTTTTCAGCTCTAATTCAGAAAGGTTGTAGTACAGGAGATAGGATCTTGCTAAATTCTATTCCACAATCTTTAGCAGAAACTCAAAGGGTGTGTTCTTCTGTGAATGTTGGTTCTACACAAGCAGGGATCAACATGGATGCAGTAAAAAGAATGGGAGAAATTATTAAAGAAACGGCTGTTTTAACTAAAGATCAAGATTCTATCGGTTGTGCCAAATTTGTTGTATTTTGCAATGCTCCTGATGATAACCCCTTTATGGCTGGTGCATTTCATGGAGTAGGAGAAAAAGATGTCATTATTAACGTCGGCGTTAGTGGCCCAGGAGTTGTAAAAACAGCAGTTGAAAATGCGCGTGGAGTAGATTTTGAAACTCTCTGTGAAACTATTAAAAAAACAGCGTTTAAAATCACAAGGGTAGGGCAGCTGGTTGCTCAAGAAGCATCTAGAAGACTTAATGTACCTTTTGGTATCATTGACTTATCTTTGGCTCCTACTCCAGCGGTTGGAGATAGTATCGCAGAAATCTTAGAAGGAATGGGACTTGAAATGACAGGAGCCCCGGGAACAACAGCAGCTTTAGCTTTATTAAATGATCAAGTAAAAAAAGGGGGGGTCATGGCATCCTCGGCAGTAGGGGGACTCAGTGGGGCTTTTATTCCTGTCAGTGAAGATCAAGGCATGATTCGAGCAGTACAAAATGGAGCCTTAACTATTGAAAAACTAGAAGCTATGACCTGTGTTTGTTCTGTTGGATTAGATATGATAGCCATTCCTGGCAGCACATCTAGTTCAACTATTTCAGGCATTATAGCAGATGAAATGGCTATTGGAATGATTAATGCTAAAACAACTGCTGTACGTATTATTCCCGTCATAGGAAAAGAAGTAGGAGAAATGGTGGAGTTTGGAGGACTACTAGGCTATGCACCAATTATGCCAGTTAGTACATTTAAATGTGATGATTTTATTCAAAGGGGAGGAAGAATCCCCGCCCCCATTCATAGTTTTAAGAATTAAATATAGAAATAGTTTAAGAGGATCTCTAAGTAGAAGAGTATACAGGTTACCTAGACTAGTTAGGATATTAATTAAAATATCTGGAAGAAATATAAGAAAGAGGGCTTCATATGGAATATGTTTTGAGTACACTTAAACCTGAAAAAGTTTTTTATTATTTTGAAGAAATCACTAGAATTCCCAGAGGGTCTGGTAATGAGCAACAAATTAG
This sequence comes from Candidatus Epulonipiscium sp., assembly GCA_012799415.1. GTDB lineage: Bacteria > Bacillota > Clostridia > Lachnospirales > JAAYNZ01 > JAAZLH01. Next base: position 58,542 of record JAAZLH010000060.1, read on the forward strand.
TAATTATCTTATTAACTTTGCCAAACAGAACAGCTTAGAGTTCATTCAAGATGATGCATTAAATGTAATTATAAAAAAACCAGGAACAATTGGATATGAGACAGCTCCAACTGTTATTCTACAAGGACATATGGATATGGTTTGTGAAAAAAATCAAAAGACAATCCACGATTTTGAGAAAGATCCTATTCCTCTTTTTATTGAAGGTGATTTTATTAAAGCAAAGGGAACTACTTTAGGGGCTGATAACGGTATTGCGCTAGCTTACATGTTATCTATTTTAGAAGATCAGGAACATCCACACCCTCCTTTGGAAATTTTAATTACCACAGATGAAGAAGTAGGAATGAAAGGAGCACTTGCCTTAGATGGAGAACTATTAGAAGGACGTATATTGATTAACCTTGATACAGAAGAAGAAGGTGCTATTTTAGTAAGTTGCGCTGGAGGAGCACGGGTGACAGCAAAGCTTCCTTTAGATGTGATATCCAATAATAATTCTTATGAGACTTATCATCTTTCAATAAGAGGACTAAAGGGTGGTCATTCTGGAATTGATATTAATATGGGAAGAGGTAATGCTAATCTTCTGATGGGGCGTATCCTATATGATCTTAGCAAGATAGTAGAATATGACCTTATTAAAATAGAGGGTGGATCTAAAGATAATGCGATTCCTAGAGAATCAGATGCTTGGATTTCAATCTCACCAAAGGATAAAAAGAAGCTAGAAGAAAAAATTAACCAATGGAGTTCTATTTTAGCTCATGAATACCATAGTATCGATGTTGATATTGAAGTGAAGGCTAATAAAGTTGTTTTAGCCAATTCAATAAGACTATCTAAAACAACAAAAGATAAGATTTTGTCTTTATTATTAACCATTCCTAATGGTGTACAAAGTATGAGTCCAGATATGCCAAATCTAGTTCAAAGTTCTTTAAACTTAGGTGTAGTTAGAATGGAAGAGAAGCATATAATTTTTACTACTGCTATTCGAAGTTCTGTAAAAACATTAAAACAGCATATGATCAATCAGCTGGAAAGCCTATTTACCCAATTGGGTGCTACTATCGATATATATGGCGATTACCCTGCTTGGGAATATAAAGAAGAATCACCTATTCGTGAGATTTTTCAAAAAGTATATCAAGATATCTATGGCAAAGATGTGGAAGTTAAGGCAATACATGCTGGATTAGAATGTGGTATTTTTGCTGAAAAACTAACCGGCGTAGATATGGTTTCCTTTGGTCCCAACATGTGGGACGTACACACTCCAGATGAACGTGTCAGTATTTCTTCTACTGAACGAATGTGGAACTACTTATTGGCTGTCTTAAGAGAGATACAATGAGAAAATAAGAAGGTAAGAATAGTGGATATCCATTATTCTTACCTTCTTTATTTTTGGCTAGCAAAATTCGTCTTGCTTGCAAGAGACCAAGCTTGCCTAGTTAATTTCAAAAAGTGCATTTTTTGTACTTTTCTTGATAAGCTAAAAAAGATTTTATTAACTACAAGAAGCCAAGCTTGCTTAGCACAATTTAAAATTGTATTTTAGATTATAAGATTATGAAAGTTGAATACGGTGATATACTTTTTTACCTTTTTGGATTAAGCAGGATTTTTCTTCATCAAAATCATCTAATGTGATTTTAGTATCAATAATTTTTATTCCTTGGGCATTTACCTTAACTCCACCTTGCTCTATTAATCGTCTACCTTCTGAACGAGAAGAAATTAAAGAAGTCTTTTGTAAAAGAGTAATGATATCTATTCCATTTGTGAAATCATCAGCTACCATTGTAGTTGTAGGAATAGATCCAGCTGCAGCACCACCAACGAATAAAGCTTGACTCGCTGTTTGTGCTTTTTTAGCTTCTTCTTCTCCATGCACAATCGCAGTTAATTCGTAAGCAAGAATCTCCTTAGCTTGATTTATTTTAGCCCCTTCTAAGGCACCTAAGCGGCGAACCTCATTCATAGGTAAAAAAGTGAGTAGCCCTAAGCATTTTTCCACATTGCTATCTTCCACATTTCTCCAATATTGATAAAACTCATAGGGAGATGTTTTATTGGGATCTAACCATATAGCACCTGCTTGAGTTTTACCCATTTTAGTTCCGTCACTAGTGGTTAGCAAACTAAAAGTCATGCCATAAGCATTGGCTCTTTCTTTACGTCGGATCAAATCTACACCACTAATGATATTAGACCACTGATCGTTGCCACCAAGTTGTAAAGTACAATTATGTTCTTTAAATAAACGATAAAAATCATAGGATTGCATTAACATGTAATTAAATTCAAAAAAAGTTAATCCTTGTTCGAGTCGTGATTTATATGCTTCTGCAGTTAACATTCTATTCACAGAAAAATGCACGCCAACATCTCTCAAAAAATCTACATAGTTTAAATCAAGAAGCCAGTCTGCATTATTAACAAGAAGGGCCTTACCTTCTGAAAAATCAATAAAACGAGATAATTGTTTTTTAAAACAATCCGCATTATACTGAATTTTTTCTGGAGTCATAATTTGTCTCATATCAGTACGTCCTGTAGGGTCTCCAATCATAGTTGTGCCTCCACCAAGCAGTGCAATGGGCCGATGACCTGCTTTTTGCATATGCATCATAGCCATAACAGTCAAGAAATGTCCAGCTGTTAAACTATCAGCTGTTGCATCGAAACCAATATAAAATGTTATTTTTTCATTATTTAATTTTTGTCTAATTTCTTCTTCATGGGTCATTTGTTCAATAAACCCTCTTTCTTTTAATACATCAAAAACATTCATAACATGATCCTCCTTTAATTGTAGATGTCTAAGTTTAAAGTCATAGGAAAACTTGAGACAAATAAATGTATGATTTTATAGAGTTTAACTTATACACTAAAGTTTTAAATAGTATAAAATAAAAAGGGCTTCCTGCCTTAAATAAGGACGAGGAAACCCGTGGTACCACCTTAATTCACATTTTTATATGATTGCTCGATAAAAATGTCTTTTATCACGATAACGGGTGAGACCGTCAACAGTTTATGTTGATGCTCCAAAGTGTAATTCAAAAATCAAGCATTATAAACTTCGCACCAACCAGTTTACTCTCTGAAAATGACCATGATTTTCTACTTCGCTTTTTCATCACAATATGAATATAGGATTTTTATCATCGTAACATAATTTTAAAAAGGGTGCAAGGCTGATTTGCTTTTTTTTCTATTCTTTATTATAATCAAAAGGATTAACTTTTTTAATAAAAGGAGAGAATAATTATGATTTTATCTGATCGAACTATTAAATCCATGTTACATACTGGAGAGTTAGTTATTGATCCTATTACACTAGAACAAATTCAGCCTGCATCTGTAGATTTACGCTTAGGCACCCATTTTTTAAAAATAAATGAAAATCAATTAACAGCTATGACTTTAACAGAAGAAATTGAATATGTGGAATTTTCCTCAAAGGAAATCGTTATTCCTCCTCATAGTTTTTTATTAGCTACGACTAAAGAATATGTTAAGTTACCTTACAATTTAACAGCTTTTGTAGAAGGAAGAAGCTCCATTGGACGAATGGGTTTGTTTATCCAAAATGCTGGATGGGTAGATGCTGGCTTCGAAGGCAAAATTACACTAGAGTTATACAATGCAAATCGGCTCCCCATACAACTTCATGCAGATCGTAGAGTTTGTCAATTGGTTTTTGCACAAATGGATCAACCAGCAGAGAATCCATATTGTGGCAAGTATCAAGGTCAATCTGAAGCAGTAGGAAGTAGAGTATTCCAAGATAAACGATAAATTTATAAATTTAGTAAAGTATATTGCCCCTTATTATTTCAGTTTATAAAACGAAATGATAAGGGGCAATATACTTTTTATTAACTAAGAAAATTTGTTTTGCCTGTAAGAGGCTAAACTTTCTTAGTCAACTTGAAAATCTATGTTTGGATCTAAGTCAATATTTTGGACACAAAATAGTTAAGTTTTTATTTGTTCTCTCTTATCTTATAATATATATTGAAAGCTTGATATGGGATCTCAGCAGACATGGCTATTAACCCAGAAAACCAGC
>JAAZLH010000389.1 GCA_012799415.1 Candidatus Epulonipiscium sp.
GTTAATCAGGCAGAAAAAGACGAATTTGATCTTATGAGAGAGCAATGGGCAGAAAAAATATTGGGAACCCCTTATGATCAAAATGATGAAAAGGTAAAAGAAATAGTAGAGAACGCTGTTACGAGGGCTACTATCCATTGGGAAACAATGAATAAAGATGCAGATAGAACTTATCTATGGGAAATTTTAAGAAACACAGATAAAGAGCTTCCGCCAGCGAAGGCAAATTCAGCTCATCCACGTTCTATGTATTTAAACCTAATGGATATGACAAGGGCTTATAAGTTACCTGGATCATCCTTATATGGAAATCAAGAATTAGTAACAGATATTATTGAAGCCTTAGATTGGCTTTGGGAAAACCATTACTATGCAGGAAAAGCACCCTATAGTAATTGGTGGAACTGGGAAATAGGAATACCAGTTTCCTTAAATGATATAGTTGTATTGCTATATGATGAACTATCACCGATACAAATTAAAAATTACATGGATGCAATAGAATACTTCCAACCGGATCCTACTAAATCAGGAGTCAATGGAATTGGTACGACCAGTCCAAATTTAAGGGAAGCAGTTGGTGCAAATCGGGTTGATGTAAGTAAAGTTGTTGCTATTCGCGGTGTCATTGTAAAAGATGGAGAAAAAATAGCAGCTTCAAGAGATGCATTAAGTCAAGTTTTTGAATATGTAGAGATAAGAGATGGGTTTTATAAAGATGGTTCCTTTATACAACATGAGACAATTCCATATACTGGATCTTATGGAGATGTATTAATTAATGGTGTCGCATCCTTACTAGAGTTTTTACATGGAACCAGTTGGGAAGTGACAGATCCAAAAGTAGAGAATATCTATAAAGCTGTTATCGATTCTTTTGAGCCTTTATTATACAAAGGAGCAATTATGGACATGGTCAGTGGAAGAGCTATTTCACGTCCAGTAGGTGATCATGGAAGAGGAAGGGGAATCCTCAATGCTATTATTAATTTAATTCCTTCTGCTCCACCTCAGTATGCAGCAAGATATCAATCGTTAGTCAAATCGATGATACTTGATGATAGTTTTCAACCCTACTTTGAATATATTGGGAATATGCAATTATACAATGCTGCGAAAGAAATTGTAAATGATCCTCAAATACTTAAAAGAGAATCTTATGTAAAACATATTCAATTTCCTAGCATGGATCGAGTCGTTCATCATCAACCCAATTATGCTTTTGGAATTGCATCCCATTCTAAGCGTGTTGGAAATTATGAGGCCATGAATAATGAAAATACAAAGGGATGGTATACAGGAGATGGAATGACCTATTTATATAACGAGGACCTAGGTCATTACACAGATTATTGGCCTCTGGTAGATCCTTATCGTATTCCTGGAACCACAGAAGATACGGAACTAAGACAAGATAATTCTGGACAAAGAAGAAGCTTGACTAGAGAAAAAGGAATGTCTTCTAAATCATGGGTCGGTGGTACTTCATTGGCACAGAAATATGGGACATGGGGCATGGATTTTGAATCATGGGATGAAAGTTTAGAAGCTAAGAAATCTTGGTTCATGTTTGATAAGGAAATTGTAGCCCTAGGAGCAGGTATAACTAGTGAAAAGCAAAATGTTTCTGTTGAAACAACAATAGAAAATAGGAAGTTAAATCAAAAGGGAACCAATCGAATTAGGGTTGGAAATGGTGAAATAGAAAAAGAAATAGCAGGGCAAGAAATAATCAATCAAGCAACTTGGGCTCATATGGAAGGAAGTATTCCAGGATCAGACATTGGATATTATTTTCCAAGAACTCAAGAGGCTCATGCTCTCTATGAAGTAAGAGAAGGAAAATATACAGACATTAATTATGGTGGATCTGCGGATCTAATGACCAATGCCTTTTTCACTTTATGGATTGATCATGGACAACAGCCAGATGATGCAAAATATGAGTATGTCTTACTGCCTAATCAAACAGTAGAAGAAACAAAACAATATGCTAAAGATCCAGAGATTATTATTTTATCAAATACAGAAGAGGCACAAGGTGTGAAAAACACCCGTTTAAATGTAGTAGGAATTAACTTTTGGACAGATACAATGCAAAAAGTAGATAAAGTGACTTCTTACCATAAAGCAGCTGTTATGGTCCAAGAGGAGGATGGGACAATAGAGATTGCGGTATCAGATCCTACTATGGAGAACACAGGTGTAATTCAACTAGAATTAGATCAAATAGCTTATGAAGTGCTATCCAAAGATGCTAGAATTACAGTACAGCAGTTACAACCTACAATAAAAATTTCAGTAGATGTACAGGATGCAAAAGGTCAAA
>JAAZLH010000390.1 GCA_012799415.1 Candidatus Epulonipiscium sp.
CCGTGTGATTCCCTGTTTTATCTCCTCTAGCATAAAGAAGACCTTTCAGTTTCCCCATATCATTTTCATAGTAAGCCCCTACAGGCTTATTCATATTGAATACGTCTGTATCTGTATCAGCCCATACTGGCTTTACAAAAGGATTTTTGGGAGTGGCTTGTTCTAATTTGATTTTAGATACATAATTTCCTGATAATAACGTATGGCCTTCTGCTATAATGTTAATTCTTCCTATTTTGTCTTCATGATATTGAATATCTATGAGTTGTGATAATTCATCTAAAGCTAGGTTTCTTGCATCTCGAAAGTCATTGGCATGATCTCCCGATGCTTCATAATAAGCGATTTTTTCATTCCACTCTTGGATTTCAGCTGTTAAGTCATTAATCCGATTGACTTGCTCTCGAATCTGATTATTTAAATTATGTTGGTATTCTTCTAGCTGTTCAGCGATATGATTGGCCTTATTAATAAAGATAGCCGCTGACTGAATAAAAATCCCTCGTGTTTCCTGTCCTGATGGATTTTTAGATAATTCGTTTAATGCATCCCATAAATCATTAATGGATGCTGCTATGGTTTCACCATGGATCTCTCCTAATATGGCCTCAATTTCATCAATGGCTTGGGCTTGGGCATCATAAAATCCGTAGCGTCCCGCTTCTGTTCGAAAATTACGGTCTAAAAAAGAATCTCGTATTTGCCTAATTTGTGAAATCTCTACCCCAAGTCCTACGGTAAGCAAGTCTCTTTTCCCTTGCCCGATAGTCAGGTAGTTGCTCTCTTGTTGCATAGATTGTTGACGTACATAGCCTGGCGTATTGACGTTGGCCAAGTTATGCCCTGTGACGTATAAGCCATTTTGACTGGCGGCTAAACCAGATGCTGCTCGTATTAAACTTCCCATGGATGCCATGTTTTCACCTCTTTGAGCTTTTACTTTTATGTATTATTTTTTCCATCTTATTGTTTTCGGTCAAAAAAATGTTGTCCTCTATAGTCTGCTTCTTGTCCTTTGCTTTCATATAAAGAAGGACCTACACCAGAATATTGACTTTGGAGAGCTCTAACCGTAAAGTCAATAAAATCTAGGGATTGCTCTAGTAATTGCTTATTCAACTCATTGACCTGTTTCAGTTGTTCAACCAATTCTGTTAATGCCTGCTGAAGGGTTTGTAATTGTTGCTGTTCTGTAGGCATATTATTCATTTTTTTGATAAGGAAAGAAAGCTGTAATGTTTTTGGATCTTGTCCAAGAACAATAGCCATATCTGCAATAATTTCTTCCCGTTTTTTGTCTAAACGAAATGCCTTACCTGCAAGGGATTGCTCCGTGGTTGTGAGGGCCTGCAAGGAAGGCATATCTCCTTCTACAATATAATTTGTTTTTTGCTCTGAAGTAGATAATATTTCTTCATAACAATTTTTTTCTTCTTCCAATACCGTAATTAGTTCGTGTATCAAACTCGCCATCAATATTTCTCCGTTCTTTTACCCTCGGGTATCGATCCATCTTTGAATTAGCTTATCTGCTACCTCTGTCCCTGTCACATTGTAGGTACCTGATTCGATTTGTTGTTTTATATGGTCTACTTTTTCTTGGCGGATATCAGGTATTTGGGCCAGGGCTTGTTTCGCCACTTGAAAATCTTTCGCAGTAGAAGATAACGAGAAGGTATCTGTTCCTTGGGCATGGTTCACTGTTTTTTGTTTCTTAATAGGAGATGTTTGGACTTGATATGCCCCTATGACTTGATTCACTCCTGTTATTTTCATACTATCACCTGCTTTTCTTTTTATACAGAAAGGGTTCATCCTTCTCCCAACCCTTTCTCCTATTTAATATATCGTCTTGTTTTAAAAATAATTTAGTTTTTTATTATCTTTTTGTATTTTTATTGAAGTTTTATTACAAAACTTATCGATTATGATCTTTCCGTCGGTTTAAATAATGCATCTTTGTATTTTGAATACTAGTACCATCCAGTCTTCTTTCTTGGGTCTCTGGTCTTACAAAAGCACGGTTTAAGTCAGTAGCTAGTTTTGCACTACATTCTTTACAATAACGCCCTGTTTTAATAGAAACACCACAGCTTTCACAATCAATCCCTACTGGAGAACTCTCAGAAATCATTAGCCTTTCATCCCGAATATATTGCCGAATGGTAGAAATTGAAACTTCAGTTGCTTCGGATACCACTGTCATAGATGCATTGGGGTGTTCATAAAGGTAATCTTTGACCTTTTGAAAATCCTTTTCATCTTCTTCCTTACAATCATAACAAATAGGTTTTCCACCTACATATTGATAGATTTTTCCACAACGTCTACAGTTTCTTACTTCCATTTGAAATCCTCCTTTTCTATTTATATCTATAGATATAAACAACTCTAATCATAAATGTACTGGTATTCTAATTGTTCTACATAACTATCCGTATGCTTTGCTTATGGTCAATAAATAAACTTTTTTAGCACCACAATGTAAAAGTTCTTGTTTACATGCTTCCATGGTACTCCCTGTAGTATATATATCGTCTATTATTAAAATAACCTTACCTTTCACTTTGGAAAAGTCTACAACAGAAAAAGCTTCCTTCATATTGTTTTGCCTTGCTCTTGGACTCAGTTTACTTTGTGGGGGCGTGTTCTTAATACGACTTAAAACATTGGTTTCTAGAGGAATGCCTAATTTTTTGGCCAGCTCCTTGCCAATTTCTTCTGCTTGATTGTAACCTCTCTTTTTTTGACGTTTGGGATGTAAAGGTACAGGGATCAATAGATCAATGGGCAGACCTGTTAGATGTTCCTTAGCATAAGGAATAACTAAAGAGGCAAAGCTTTTTCCATATTCTCTATGCCCTCCATATTTGAAGCGATATAAAGCATTTTGTACCATGCCTTCATATGCCAAAGGAGCTAAACAATCTGATCCATTTTCCTCCTTAGTCCATGGAAGATGTTCCCTACATATTGCACAACAATGTCGCTCGCTATAGATAGGAAGAATCTGCTCACAAAAAATACAGCGTGGTGGATAAATCCAATCTAATATTCTTTCACCTAGCTTTGCTAGCATCATCCTCCCCCTCTATCCTTCTATATAAATAAACACAATGTTATCTGTACATTTCACTCAACTTTTGCAAATGCTGCCTTAGCCCAGAATATCTATTGATTTCTCGATTATTATCTACCATTCTTTCTAGGGTGCTCTCAATGCCAATGATAACCACCAGATCTTTGGCCCGGGTCACTCCTGTATAAAGTAAGTTTCGACTCATTAACATAGGTGGTCCACTATGGATAGGCAAAATCACCGCTGGATATTCGCTTCCTTGGGCTTTATGAATGGTAATAGCATAGGCATGTTCCAATTCATCAAGTTGACTATAATCATATTCGATAACCTTGTTATCATCAAAAGTAACAGTAACGGTTTCTGCTGTAGGAGTAATGGCTGTAATACGGCCCGTATCTCCATTAAACACACCAATTCCTTCTTCTAAGGGATAGCCAAATCGATTCAATATTTTCCAAGGAATATTGTAATTGTTCTTGATCTGCATGACTTTATCTCCTTCTCGAAAAAGGACCTGCCTGTATTCTTTTTCTCTTTTGCTATGATGCGGAGGGTTGAGGGCTTTTTGTAATACTTGATTAAGTTGATGTACCCCTAAGGGACCTTTTCTCATGGGGCAAAGAACTTGGATATCTTGTATGGGATGGCAAGA
>JAAZLH010000061.1 GCA_012799415.1 Candidatus Epulonipiscium sp.
ACAATTACTACCAATTTATCATTTGAAAGGTGGGATGAAATATTTAAAGATCCAGTAATGACAGCAGCCATGATAGATAGGCTTACTCATAAGTCATATATAGTTAATATGAATGGAAATTCTTATATGCTAAAGGAGACTCAGCTCTGGTTAGAGAAGCAATGATTTTTTTACCCAGCTAGGGGAATTTTCGGTTGACAAATACAGAAAACGGCTTTTTACTTTTAGTAAGAATTATTCTTAGCTTTATCGTGAAATATCTTTAGCTTTGATTTTTGTCTGCCTCCTCTCCTCCAATGCAATTGCCTTTTCAAGCTTCAATACACCATCTTTAGGTTTGTATATCCCGATTGCTGGTTTTCCTTTGTCATTAATCAAGTACACAGAACCATCAAATCGCAATCTTCCTCCAGAAACAATTATTTTTATATCTTCAGGAATAGTGTATATACCAGCAACATCACATTCATTCTCTGTACAATACCTACCATCATTTAAAATAGGTTCAAGTGAGAAATTGTTTCCGTCCTTTGTTTTATAAATCTTTACGTCCAATTCTGTCCCTCCTTTCAATTTTAGGCACAAAAAAAGAGCTAGTTATATAAACTAACCCTCATTAATAAATACTATCAAATCGTTTTACTTTTATAGGACATCTGCATAATATCTGTCACCATTTTTTGTAAACTGTACTTTTGACGGAAATACATTATCACCCCTATTTGCAAAGGCCACACAAGTCATTGCCCATTCAAATAATTCCTTAGGGAGTCTATAGCACAGAAAATTCTTATTCTCAGAAATCGTTATCATTGCGTTACCATCATTTGAAAAACCAACTGACAAGACGTTAAAAATATTACATCCTTCATTTATTTTTAACAACGGTTGTTTTGATGAATTGAAGAACACTTTTGCCCCTCTTTGATTATAAAAATAGTCTTTTTTCCCTCCTGGAATTGGGTCAATTGGTAACTTCGATTCCATTCTTCCAAAATAACTTTCTAATTCCTTGCAAACATATGCATTAAAGTGCTCGCCATGCATTTTCTTATCTACGGCTTTAATTTCATTAACTGTATCAAAACTGCTTATATAGTTAAGTAGAGAAACTAAAATAATAAAATCATCAGAATAAATCCCACAAAATGACTTATACCAAGCATTGTTAACTTCGCAAATAATATGTGTTAACTGTTTATATAGAAACAATTGTTGTTCATTTAAATTGAACCAACCTTCCCCTAATATTTTTTTATTTAACCCGTCTTCAATAGAATCATATCTTAATTCCTCATGTAAAGATTTAAGTAATTTAGAAATTATACCTACAAGCATATCAGCCATTCTAATCCCTGTTATTTCTTTTGAATCAACTTCTGTTACAAAAGTCAATCCTACTTGTTTTGCGGCCTTTAATGTATTACCATCGTCACCCTCTCTATCTAAAAATAATGAATACTTAGAGATATCCTTTTCTATCAGATACTTTTTAAAACCATGAAAAGCGATATCATAATTCCAATTAATATCAAATTTTACGTTTATATCATCTAACAATATCAAAATTTGTGTAAATGCAAGAGTTTCGTGTTCTTTCAATTTTGGATTAGTTTTATTAACATTAATTCTTTTATTAAAAAAAGTCTTCAACAACTGAACTAATTCACCCGTATTTTCATACATGCCCGAAATAATTTCTTCTGGTTGATACATCACTATTGCCTTAACTATGGAATATCTCATCATATCCATATCTTCCCAAATATTATTTTTATAATTTAAAAACAGTTGATTTATTATATATTCAATTTTACTGGTAACAGAAAAATACAATAATACATTATCATCAAATATAGAAAAAAGATCAAGAATAAATTCTATATTATCTCGATTTAAAGAAGCAAATCCATTTTTAAATTGTCTTTTTTTCAGTGTAGTACTTTTTAACTCTCTATCTGATTTGCGATCCGAATACTTCTCCTCGAAATCAAGATATTTTTTCAGTACAATTTTTTCATCTGCAGTCTGCCACCCAACAATTGTTGTAATAAAATTATCATAATAATTTTCTGAAACAATTGTAGAATGATTAATTTTTCTGCTGTGCTCTGATTCATCATAAAAAAAATTAAAATGTTGTACCATAAATGCCATTCCTCCTTTGATCGATAATTAAATATCCTTTACTTCATCCCAATATTCTTTACAATATTATATCATATTTAAGAAGTATACTTCTGTTCCTCCTTCCAAATTTGGGTACAAAAAAAGAAGATACCCATGTAATTAACTCCTATTGAGATGTAAGTACCTATTAAGTTTTGTATATATAAAAAAGTTGCCCACTCATTTTTTTAGAGCAAGCAACTTTTTGTTTTCATATTTAATTTTAATTATTAGATAACTTTAAAATGCTTAAACGCATCTTTAATTGCTTCCACTTTTTCAGGTGTTGGATGCTTTCGTTCATGTTTTAATTCTTCTACTGCATTGGGGGCATCATACATTGGTAATCCCAAGCTTCTTTTTATTTCTGCTATATAAGCCGTATGCACTTTGAAATCATACTTACTTTCTATATATTCTTGTATCATTTTATAGGTTACTCTTTCACTCGGTCTATAATCTTCAGCTTTTTGAGCTATTTTATCCACTGGGATTTTTCCATCACCCTCACCAAACTCAATGTTTACGTGGATATGACTATCTGCATTTTTGTGGGACAAAGATACAACCGTCTCAACGGTTATAAAATTTGAATACATATCCCCACAAAATATCATAAAACCTTATTAAAAGTAGATTAATAGTTTTTTTATATGAACTAATAATATTTCTAATAATAAATATATTAGAAAACTCATAAATTTAATTATTTCATTAAATCATTAGTCATGCTCTATTATTTTCATGGAACCTATTACAACATCTGAAAGATGTTTAGAGCGTATTTCAAACTCTACTTCCTGTGGTAAGCTGTTGAATACAAGAATTGTAGGAAATCCCATATTTGTATTTTGCTTTAAGTAAGGAATGTTAAAAGAAAAAACATCGTGATTGGTATCAGAATATACAGTATAGCAAAATAATTGATCCATTGCATCGTAATATATTTCTTTATACTCTTCGTACTTTTCTGATACTGATTTACCTTGCATTAAAATTGTCATATTTATATCGGGCATATGATAAGAGTAAGCCGGTGGATAATTTGAAAATCCATCAATATCTACGACAGGCTCCATCATAAAAAGCTTCTCTTCTAACGAATTTTCATTGAACATTTTTATAAATGAATATCCAGGTATCGGTAAGTTTTTTGAATAACATATACATCCTCTGGGAAATATCATTTTTACATCAATATCCTCATCGAACGAAGTACCTGTATTACTTATTACACATTTTACATAATACTTCTCTTGGAGAGCAAAAAAATAATCATAATACTCATTATACTCGTCAATTTCCCAATACAACTCTATAAGCTTATTGTATTTCGCTTGTTCTTCATCAGTACCCTCGAGCGATGGTTTCGAATTGCCAAAAGGCAACACTATTGTTGAAATGCTTTTTTTAAGATTTCCCAATACAAAAAAATTGTTACATATTAATAATCCTTTTTTTTCACAATATTCAGTGATAGTTTTTTGTATATCGGAACTTATTTCGACATCTTTGACACTAACCAATCCCGATAAATCTATTTTGCTCATTCTTTCTTTAAATGCTATCATTTCTTCGCTTCCTATATATTTTGATAGGGAAGAATCATCATCTTGAATATCTACTACTTTTGATTCTGAAAATTCAACCTTATCTTTTTCGGAAACACGAATTTTTTTCACCTGTTCATATATTTCTCTGATTTTTTGTTCCTTTTTTCTCAAGAGACAAGAATCAGTCCAATTTCTTGTATATGCATGTGCACTCGAAACTGGCTTGTTTTCTAATACTCCCTTCAAAGAAATATCAGGTTTCTTCTGTGAAATAGGTAAGGAGCTTATTCCAGCAAAAAATGATAGTTGCTCCTCTTTAGTCATTTCAATATCAAGAAATTCTAATCGGACACCATAATTCACCGGTGTATTTAGCATAGTAGCTATACGTTCCAAATGATAAATGACTATATTAATACTTGTATCAACTTCACATAACTCTTGACGTTCAGCCAGCCTTAATTCTTGATTTGTAATAAATACAAATCCCGATGCTTGATTTGTAGTAACACCACCGAAGTCATCTATAAATTTGTCCTTTATATCTTTGAAAGTTTTTTGACCTCTTGGGAAATATATTCCAGCAATCCATTTGCTCTCTTTTTCAAAAAAAACAATATCTTTTTTACCATCTTTTCCTCCCAATGGATGCGAGGGATCAACATTTTGGAATCCATCATTATGTAATAATATGGCAGCAAGCCTTTCGGCCGGCGCTTGACCTCTGTCCCATTCTAATAACCTATGCCAAGTTTCTTTACCCTCATTCATTCTCCGTGCCATAATATACCTCCCTAATTCTCCTTTTTCTTCGCTCACTAAAGTGTAGTCAACATTTTTGTAATATAACTAGTTTAGAACAAAATCGGCATTCTCATTATAATACTACCACATCATTGGACAAATTAGGCATTATTACTATATCTATTCTTATCTTTTCCATTAACTTAATTTCTATATCTTCTAATGCCATAATATAGTCTTTTTCACTTTAGAAACATTTCCTAAATGCAAATCTTTATATTTCTTATACTCTTCCTTTGATTAGGTTCAGCTATTTTAGCACTGATTTTTCCAACATGGGTTAGAATTGATATTTGGATAATTTTAGGAATTCATCAAGCTTCTCAACCCAATCTTACATATATTTGATATTCTCCATTAGCTTGCATTTCAGCAAATTTAAGATAAAGAGAAACCATGCTGTTTAAAGCAGATAACACCTCTTTTGTATATACTAACATCATGTAATAGCTTTTTCTACTAATGCATCTGCTGAATAAAAAATCTAAACAATCTTTTCTGCTACAGTTCGTCCATGAGCTGTCCAATGCATTTTATCCTGTACCGTCTTAGAAAACAAATTTGATTCTTATGTTCTTGAGCTGGCAACACTTTATCGCATAATTTTTTCTGATGTTCGAATATCTCGAATTTGCTCCAATAACTCTTCAAAATTAATGTCCTTTTCATTATTTTTTAGAAACTCATCATTCATAGCTAATCTTTTTCAATACACTACTTACCTAAATTCTTTACTATGTGCTTTGCCAAGACTTTATACGATAGCCAACTAAAATAATTACATCTTAATTAACGGTAAGTAACTAACCTACTATACTTAAGCGTAAATAGCTATTGGAATAACAATTGCAGCCGGAGATTCAATAATAAATCGAACTTCTGGAAGATTGAATTGAGCTAAGTCAGGATCCCTAAATATTGTCATGAAATTAGTTAAGCTCTCTCGATCCAATATATTCAACGTAGTCTTACGCAACAAGTTAATCCCTTCTTCATTGTTTTTACATACCTTTATTACTTTTCCTAATATTTTAAATGTACCTCCTAATATCTCAGAAATATTATCATTTGACAAATATTGTTCTTGTGCAGAAACCACTAAAGTTCCATTAGGATTTTCTAAAATAAAATCTACTGTGCCTGTATGCTTTAGTTCATCAAGAAAAGATTTGATTTGTTTCAATGTGGCTTTATCACTATTTCTTTTTTCTGTAGCCATTTTCTTACTGCCAAGTTCAGGCTTCTCAGCAAATATCTCAGCCATTCTAAAAACATCAACAAACTTTTCCATTATATCTATCATAGGATTTTTTTGTAATTCCCCTTCCAATTCAATAAAATCTCCTGTCTCAATTTTTGAGAAATCTAAATTTTCTCCTGCTTTACATATCATCATATCGTTATCTATGAGTCTTGTACGAAATTTGGATAATAGTGAGACATTTGTATGAACTTTTTCAAGTTTACTTTCAGAGGTTGTAGAAGCGTTTTTATCTTTTTGGAGAGAACCATCTAATTGAATTTTAAGCAATTTATCTAATATTGCTTTGGTAGAAATACCCCCTCCTACTTTTACATTAGTAGAACTAATATCTTGATTCGATGAACTAATTTCACTTACCATTGAAAAACCATCTTCCATTATCGCTAGCATATCTAACACTGTCTTTTCATTTAAATAGATTGGAATAATCAGTTGATCTTTTGATGCTTTATTATCCATAAAAAACTCCTCCTTTTTCTATCCAAGTTGCATGTCTTTCATATTTCTATTATGGTTACTGTATACTTGTTTTTTTCTCCTTAATCTATTAGTTTTATTAATTTCTATATTCTTCAGCTTTTCTCGCTATCTCATCAATGGGAATCTGTCCTTCTTCATCACCAAACTCTACATTTATGTTGATATGTGTATCTGCTTTTTTGTGGGACAATGATACAACCGTCTCAACGTGCCTTGAGAGGTCAATAATGATGTC
>JAAZLH010000391.1 GCA_012799415.1 Candidatus Epulonipiscium sp.
CTATACCTCAAATATAGTCGTAGACTTATTCCCGACTACCACCTAAACTAGAAAATACCAAAATGTACTAGGGAAAGTAAAAAATTGTTAGAAACATCAATCCAGACGGGTCGTTGCATGTTGAGTGCGTAACATTGATGTCAAGAATAAAAGAATAGAATATGGCTGAAAGCCTGATATACAAGGGTTTCTTTCCGTCAGTCTGATTATAGAACTTTTTCAGATAATCGACTGTGGTAGGAAACCCTTATTTTTATTTACTGGGGAAACAAGTCCAAAAAATAGTTATTTTTAGGGTTGAGTATGCAAGTTAGATGAAATAGAGGGTTGTGTGTATAAGTTGGATGGAAGATGTGGCATAGGTAATGTCAATGGATATTGAAGTATTTGTGTGGACAACAGGATTTGCAGTTTTTATTTATTTGAGAAACTAATTAGGAGATTATATTTTTAATTCTATTTTAATATTTTGCAATTAATTAATTGAGAGTAGTGGGATAAGCGATAGCATAGTAATATGCTGATATGTACATTTCGATAAATGAGTGATATAATAGTCTATATTTGGGCGACTAAATATAGACTATTTTACATACTAAGGAGGCTATATATATGAAATTACAGGAAGCTTGCGAAAAACTAAATTCATTAGTAGGCGTTCGTTTTGATGAATTGTTTTCGCCATCTGATATGGAAATGATAGTAATTAATAAGGGGAGAACAGGTCAACTTTTGGAATTGGCTCTTGGTTTAAATTTATCGAGTTCAAGATTAGATTTTGAAGATGGTGAATTAAAAACAAACAAATGTGATGCGAACGGAAATCCTAAGGAGACTATTTTTATTACTCAAATAAGTAGGATTATTGATGAGCTTATTCAGCAGCGACCTTTTGAAGAAACTCATTTATATGAGAAGATAAGTAACATCCTTTATGTTCCAGTTTGCAAAGATGGTGACCCACGGTCATGGATGTTTTTACCAAGCATAAATATAAATTTAAATTTACCTAAATTCAGAACATTACGTGAGATTTGGGAGGATGACTATTATTCAATTTGTCGCCAGTTGAAGGAGCATATTGAAACAAGTACAGATGGATTTATTCATACTTCAAATGGTAAGCATATTCAAGTGAGGAGTAAAGACTCTAAACCGTATAACCCAATCTATTCTAATATATATGAGCGTTATATTTCAGATAAAAATCATGCTTTTTATTTTCAGAGGCAGTTTGTTTATGATATTAAACGTTTGAACAATATGTAACCAAGAGGTTTGAATTATGAAAAATAATGCAGTAGGAGAAAGAATCAAGAAACTTTGTGAGATGAAAGGAATAACTGTTAATGCCCTTGCGGTTAAATCTAAGGTTCCACCTTCAACACTAAAAAACATAATTTATGGGCATGTAGAAAATGCAGGTATTGAAACAATATCAAAACTTTGCGAGGGGTTAGAAATAACAATTCAAGAATTTTTTTCTGACGATAATTTTAATTAATAGATTCTACTATGAAAAAAAGATTTAAGTATTTAAAATGATATTTTCTAGAACGTGCTAGGAGAAAACTGGTCAATAGTGTATATCGGCTATCCAAAAAGAGTTAATATGCCATCTATGTAGAAACACACTGATGATAGATAAACTGTTTTTAATCATATATATACTTTTGATGTAAAAAGAAAAATATCTAATATATTGGTTTGAGCAGGAAAGTTAAAAATTCATCTACTAATAAAATTTTAATTGGTGGAAAAGATGTAGCTAATGAAATTGTATTTATGGAAAGAATGGACTGGAGAGATATTGAATTTTAATGTCGAGAAGGAGGATTTTAACATGAGTAGAGTACCTAATCGATACGGTGGAGGTGCTAGAACTAATATTAACGGACTACTATTTGAGCAGACTACATCACTTGATGAAACTCTTATAGAAGCAGGATACACTTTGGACGGTAACAAAGTATATGAAGGCTTTGAATTGATTGGCATGTCAGTACCGAAACATGACATTTATTCCAAATTTCTTGAAAAAAAAGATATAGACTATAAAAAAATCAATTCGAAGAAATGGCTGCCAGATGAATGTTTCATTAATCTTAGAACCAATACAGCATACATTATTGAGAAAAAATTTCAGAATTCTTCTGGTTCAGTAGATGAGAAATTACCTGGCTGTCATTTCAAGAAATGGGAATATGAAAAACTATTTACTGAGATTCATTTTGAAGTAGAGTTTTTATATGTATTTAACGATTGGTTCTTACATCCACGTTATTCAGACACATTGGAATACATAGAACGTATGGGATGTCATTATTATTTTAATGAAATACCATTAAGTTTTTTTGGAATATAGCAAAGGAGAAAGATTATGAAAAAAACTGAAATTACACAAAGTTTTTCAAATGAAGGTACAAGAAATGAAGTAAGAATGAGATTAGTAGAGGTCTTTGCGAAAGAAACTCCTGGGACAGGAAGTGGAGATTTGGCTTCGCGCTATATATATTATGTTGAAACACTTTCTAATGGTGATAGGGTATATTTGCAAAGACCAGCGAATTTACATAATGGTTTCGATTTTTTGGTTTGTGTAGAAAATACCAATTATGCTGAACAAGGAAAGAGAAGGCGTAATTATCCTAAGCATGAAGATATCGGTGCTGATTTGCAACTGAAAAAAGATTCAGATCCAGAAATGTACAAGAAGTTGTATTCGTTGTTAAGAAAAGTATTCGAATGCTACGATGTGGATGATAAAGAGATTAATGCATTAACATTTACTGTAGGGTTACCAGTAGACCATATTGTAAAAGCAATTAAATGGCTTTTCATAGAACAGGATATTAGATACTGGAACTATTCTGGAAGAAATATGACCTGGGGCATTATTCCTGATGTAAATTAGTAGTTGATAAATAGAGAAAGTAATGGCAATATAGGAGTGCCAAAATGAAAATTTGGTAAGTAAACTATTCTAACAAATCTATTTAAATTTTAAAGGTAGATATTAATATTGGGCTTAACTAGCAAAGGTTTAATCCTATAATAACATATTATGCAAAACAAATAGGCGGTGAAGAGTTGAAATTAGACGATATAAAAAAATATAATTTAAAACAGGGAGATTGTATTACTGTACTTGAAAGATATGAAAGCAAATCAATAGATATGATTTTTGCAGATCCCCCCTATAGATTAAGTAATGGAGGAGTAACGTGTAAATCTGGGAAGATGGAATTAGTAAACAAAGGTGTTTGGGATGAATCAATGGGGTTTGAAGAGGATAATAAATTCAATTATGAGTGGCTAAAGGCTTGTGATAGAATTTTGAAAGATGACGGTACAATGTGGATATCTGGAACTTACCATATTATTCATTCGATAGCATTCATACTGCTTAAAATGGGCTACTATATTATAAATGAAATAACATGGGTAAAGCCAAATGCACCACCTAACTTAGGTTGTCGATGTTTTACAGCTAGTCAAGAAACATTGTTGTGGGTCAAAAAGAGTAAAAAAGCAAAACATGTTTTTAATTATGCTACTATGAAAGAACTAAATCAAGGTAAGCAAATGAGAAGCGTTTGGAATATACCTACAACTCCTAAGAGAGAAAAAAATCAAGGATACCATCCAACGCAGAAACCAAAAGAACTACTATATAGATGTGTTATTTCCAGCACTAATGAGAATGATGTTATACTTGACCCATTTTGTGGCTCTGGAACTACAGGCGTTGTTGCAATAGAAAACAATAGACATTTTATCGGTATAGATATTAGTGAGGAATTTCTTGAATTAACAAGAGCAAGGATTGAAGAGATAATATAGGGAGGGATTGCATGGAGTTAAAGCTTAAGCCATTTTTAAAATGGGCTGGTGGGAAAACTCAACTGCTTGTAGAAATAGAAAAAAACTTACCAAGCAATATAGAAGAATTAAATAGGTATGTTGAACCATTTGTAGGTGCAGGTGCTTTGTTTTTATTTTTTCTTGAAAATAATATGTTTGAAGAATATATAATTAATGATATAAATACTAAATTGATAAATTTATATAAAGTAATTAGAGATAATAAACAGGAATTTATAATTTGTATATCAGAGCTTAGAGAAAAATACCTTAATAAAAGTGAAGTTGAAAGAGAAAAGTTCTTTTATTCAATACGAAATGCCTTTAATAAAGAATGTGACAATATAACTCAGGCAGCATATATGGTTTTTCTTAATAAAACTTGCTTTAATGGACTTTTTAGAGAAAACTCTAAGGGTGAATTTAACGTACCTTTTGGTAGGTATAAAAACCCAAGTTTTATTGACGAAGAGCTAATAGAAACCTTAAGTGATTTATTAAATCAAAAGGATAAGTATGGTAACTTTAAAGTAAAAATACTAAATCAACCATTTCAGGAAATGAGAGAATACATAGATATGGATTCATTCATCTATTGTGACCCTCCATATAGACCAGTTACTATAGGAGGATTTAACTCATATAATAAAAGTAGTTTTAATGATGACTCTCAAAAAGCGTTAGCTGAATTTTACAAGTTTGCTGATAAAAAAGGTTCTAAAATAATGCTTAGTAACTCTGATCCTAAAAATCTTGATTTAGAAGATGAATTTTTTGATGATTTATATAGAGATTTCAATATACAGAGAGTATTAGCAAAAAGAAGGATTAACTCTAATGCGAAAGGTAGAGGAGAAATTACAGAACTTTTGATAACTAATTACTAGAAGGAGAAAATAATTCATTTAATAATTAATATTTGGAAAGCACTTAAAAATAGATAAGTGCTTTTTTTGTGTATAAATTATCCCTCTATATAGGTTGTGATATAATAAAAAAAAGGGGGGTATAATTATGCTTTATAGTGAAATGTTTAAAATAGTAAAATCTTTAGAATTTGATAAAGAACTGGAAATTTTAAAGAGTGGTAATCAAATTATATCAATTCTTAGGCCGTCAACCCTATCAAAAAGGTTTAAAAATTATGACATAAATAAAAATTTTCAAATTTATTTGACAGAAGGTAAAAGGAAATTCAGGCCAAATCATTTACGATTAATGATAGATCTAAATCTTAGAGTAAGAAGTAGACCAGATTTAAAAGAAGAATTATTGCTTATATTTGACAATATTTTTTATGGGAAAGATCCTGATGAAGAAATAAAAAAAATTGAAAATGAAAAATTTGGACATTACTTAAACTCTTTAGAAGTAATTGCAAATTTAGCCCAATTATTTATTATAGAACAAGATTATTGTTACCACAAGGAAAGCAATTTTGAGCCTCCAACTTTATTCTTTCAAGGATGGGTAAGAGAATTTATAGATAGTGTGAAAGAAATAGATAATCTATGTATGTCTGTATGTAATTTTAGACCACCTAGCGTTAAATATACTAATAAAGAAAATGCTAAACACAAAAAGCATGATCCGAACTTTCAACCATTATGGTATTTGTAATTTATTGAATAGGAGGTTTTTTAAATGATAGTAAGAAAGTTTAAAGATGGAAGCGTCTTAGAGTATGGCAAGGGAAAATTTGATGATTGGTGTGTATATTTAACAAGACCAGGCATTTTACGACACGCACCATTGGATAAAGATTATTTTTCTAGATTGCGAGAACTTGGAGAAATACATAATTCAAAATCAATTTATGATGATTTTGTAGATTTTTATAAAGATACAAATAAAAAAATTGATAGTAATATATTAGATAAGATTGAAACCTTATCGCAAAAATATGATAATGATGCATTGGAAGTAGCAGTATTATTTACGATATTATATATGGGGATGGTAGCAGAAGAAAATAAAAAACATACTAAGTTAGGAAAAAGAATAAAAAGACTAGGAATGCATCAAGTTCTAATTGAAGGAATGGAGCCTACAGTGGCTGCTAACTATAGTCGAGGTATGAGATGGAGAGAAATTGATGGAGAATGTAACAATAGAGGGTTTTAAAAAGGAATAGTATTTTATTCTATATTGGAGGATTTCTTATGGCAAATATAAGATCATTTACAGAATACGTGGCAAAGACTTATAACGATCAATTATGGGACGTAGCTGAATCATTCATTAGTGAAAATATAGATTCATTAGGCATCGAGCTACGTAGGATTCGCATGCCTGGAGAACCTGAGATTGCAGAAGTTAAAGTTGAGCACGTATGGGTTGATGATTTGCCAGAAATGAAAATACAGTTTGATGTAGCTTTATCAGTGATATTTGAAATTCCAGAAACTCATCGGCATTATGATGATTTTGAAGAGAAGACAATTTGGTTAATGGTTCGTTGTTCTGGGGATTTAGAATGTAGTTTAAATGATTTTGAAATTTTCGAGGTATCCTCATACACTGGAAAAAATCGTATAAAGAATCCCCTAGATGACTCTTTAGTGCCTTATATTTCGTACGATAGATTAGAAGAAGCAGCTACAAATTTTCTTGAAGAGTATTATCCAGAAGCTTTGGAAATTACTCAGCAGGATGAAGAGCCAATTTGGGTGGATCCTGATATTCTTTCTGAAAGATTAGGCTTAAGAATAATGAACCAGAGAATAAGAGAAGATTCTTCCGTATTTGGTCAGATTTATTTTACAGATACTGAAACAATGATGTATGACTCAAAAACTGAAAGCGATATAAAAATGAATATTAGTGGAGGAACTATAGTAGTTGATCCTCACATGTACTTACTTAGAAACTTAGGATCTGTTAATAATACAATAGTACATGAATGTGTTCATTGGGTAAAACATAAAAAAGTATTTAAATTAGAAAAATTATATAATGAATCGGCTTCTCATATAAGTTGCGAGGTACGAGGCGGGGCGATTTCTACTTTGTCTACAAAATCTACTGAGTGGATGGAGAAACAAGCTAATCAGCTGGCTCCTAGAATACAAATGCCTGAAAAACCTTTTCGGATAAAGGCGAATCAATATATAGCGAAGTTTATGCGAGAAACTAATGCAAGACATCCTATAGAAGTTATGGAAGAGGTAATAACCGCACTGGAAACTAGTTTTATTGTATCAAGGCAGGCCGCTAAGATTAGGCTTGTAGAATTAGGATTTGAAGATGCTATTGGTACTTATACATATTTAGATGGAAAATATATAAAACCTCATACATTTAGTAAAGGCTCAATTAAGTTAAATCAAACATTTTCATTAAGTACACAGGATGCAGCGATTGAAAGAATGGTTAACCCTGAGCTTCATGAACTAACATCAAATGGGGATTATCTATTTGTTGAGAATCATTTTGTTTATAACTCACCCCTTTATGTGGAATATGATGATAATGGTAAGCTGTCCTTAACAAGATATGCTCGTTCTCATATGGATGAATGTTGTCTAGTTTTTGATATGACCATTACTAGCAAACTTGATAATATTTACCATACAGCATGTTTTTTAAACCGTGGAACAAGCGATGTCACTTTTGAAATAAAATTTAATAATGGATATCAAAATGCTCCTCAAGAAAGACAAATAGCGATGAGGAAAAAGCAACAAGAAGAATTTATAGGAATTCGTAAAAAAATGACGGATGACCCAGAGCAATGTATGGAATTACTTTTAGAATGGAAAAATATGTCCTATACAGACCTTGGCTTAGAGATTGACCGTGACCCTAAAACTATTAGCAGGACAGTTAAAGGTAAAACATCGCCAAAAGTAGAAACAGCTGCTCTTATATGCTTTGGACTTAATCTTCCACCTATTATTAGTGAAAAGTTGATGTCTGTACTGCAATGTCCTTTAAGTAAAATTGATATTAAGCATCAATGGATAAATGAAGCACTACAGCTTAAGTATCCAGAGCCTTTATGGGCTGTTAGAGAATATTTATCTCAATATGGAGTAGAAATATAAAA
>JAAZLH010000062.1 GCA_012799415.1 Candidatus Epulonipiscium sp.
CCTTAATGATCGCCTCATTAATTTGGGAAAGTTTTTCTTTCTTTATAACCAAAGGGTTTTCCTCATAGCGTTCAAAACTAATAAAGTCATTTTCTAGGTTTAAAACTTTCTTTGCAAATGAACTGATTTCATAGGAGGATCGATAGCTTTTATCTAATCGTAATTGAATGGACTGTGGCCGATCCAAAATTTGAATCACTTCATCATATAAACTAGTATTAACTTCTTTCTCAATAGACTGACTTACATCCCCTAAAATAGTAAACTTAGCTGTTGGAAATAGCATATTAAAAACTTCATAATGCAATGGTGAATAATCTTGGGCTTCATCCACTACAACCTGCTTAATTTGAGGAAAGAAATCACTTCCTTCTAGCTTTAATTTAAGAAACATAAGGGGTGTACAGTCTTCATAAGGCACATAGCCGCTATCTAAATTTTTCTTCGTCATTTCTATAATTTCTTCTATATTTTTAGGTAAATCAAGACCTTCTGCTAAGTTAAATAAAAGGTCCCTTTTTGCAAATAGGCGATAGTAAACATCTATATAATTGATCTCAGTAAACAAACGAATCTTTTTCAGGAATACCTTGGACTTTTTCGATGCCAGCAAACGGCTATACGGTTCAATTTCAAAAGGATATTGTCCCCTTCTCTCCACAATTTTTTCAATCTTCCTTACTCTTTGTTTTTCTAAAGGTTGGATCTTATCTAAAATCATACCCTCTATTCGCTTTAGCCTCCTAGCTATAGGCATACCTATTTTATCCTGTAAAAATTGGTTCCTGATCATATCTTTGGTCTCCACTACAACACCTTCATAATAAATATCTTCAAATTGAATTTCTTTTCTTTCATAATATTGAATTAGCCTATTTAGTATTTCAATAAATGTTTTTGATTCTTTAAAGTCTATGCTAGCTTTCTTTATTTGAGCTTCTGTAGAATCTTGATGGGAAATCATTTTTTCTAATTGAGAAAATCTTTTTTGGGTCTGTATGTTATGACTAATAATTTGATCCACTAAATCATCGAATGTAATCTCTGCTACGTTTTCTTCTCCTAGTTCTGGTAAAACATTTGCAATATATTTACTAAATACAGTGTTAGGAGAAATAATCAGAATATTGCTAGATGTTAATTTTTCATTGATACTATGATATAGTAAAAAGGCTATTCGATGTAATGCAATTGATGTTTTTCCGCTGCCCGCCACTCCTTGTACAATTAAAACACTATTTTCTGTATCTCGTATAATGGCATCTTGTTCTTTTTGAATCGTCTGCACAATATGTTTCATCTTTGTACTAGAGTGACCACTTAAGGCTTGCTGTAAGATTTCATCATTAATTTTTATGCTACAGTCAAAAAAATATTTTAGCTCTCCCTTTTGTATTTTGTACTGTCTCTTTAGTAATACTTCTCCTTTTATTTCCCCCATAGGAGCCTTGTAAGAAGCATTACCTAATTCATATTGATAAAATATACTTGCAATAGGAGAACGCCAGTCATACACTATAATGTCTAGGGTTTTAGAATCCATCATATGATGAAGACCTATATAGATTTTCTCTTTCTCACCAAATTCTTCTACAAAATCAAATCGCCCGAAATATGGAGATACTAACATCTTTTCATATTTTTCTTTTTGTTTGTAAGCCCGTTCATAGCTAGCTGTCTGATTTGTTAAGAGTGATAAGTATTGGTTCATTTCTGTGAGTTTTTCAAAATCTTCTGATGAATGTGCTGTATTATCCCACATTTCTTTCCTAGTTTCTAGTAACTCTTCTTTTCTATTAGAAAGACTATGAGTTTCTTTTTCTAACTCATCCTGGATTAAATTTAATGTATATTTTAGATATTCTTTTTCCTTTAGTAATTCTTGTTGATATTGATCTGTCAAATAATTCACTCCTTAATAAGATAAACCCTAGAACAATTCTTTTATTGATAAGAGCTAGTGATTCTTTTATTGTACATGATATTTTACCCTCGTCTTCTGTATTTAATCTAAAATATTATTTAAGAGTAATATAATCGAAAAATAATATCATGATTATAGTTGCCAAATTCAGAGCCAAATAAGGTTAAGCCTCCAATATGCTCCGCATCTTCTTCTACCGAAATACGAAATGTCCATTGTTTTTCTTGTATTTTTAATTGATCCAAAGTAATATCTGACACTTTCTGCCCATCGATATAACTTCCTTTTTCATTGATAGTAAGAACCTTAAGTAATCCATACTGTGCTAATCCTAGACTCCACCAAGCAGGTGTATATTTCCCACGTATTCCTCCAAAATCCCCTGGACTATTCCATTGGCCTATTAAAATATGATTTAGAAAAAAGGAAATATCAGAAGGCCAATGACTATTCACTCCCGGTGCTTCTGAACTCAATTCTAAAATAATTTGTAATTCATAAGGCGTTTGATTAGATAATAAATAATTGGGGACTTTATACTCCACATATCCCTGATTAAACCATAAGATTTTGGCATTTACTCTCTCTGGGCTTAAAAAATATCTTGGATCATCAAAGCATCCAATAACATTATCTTTTGTCGCTAATCCACAGGTGGGATGGGCTTGAAAATCTGTATAATGACCTACAGGCAAAATGAACTCATGGTACTGTCTAATAGTATCTGCCTTTTGTGGAAACTCTATCTCCAGTGTATCCACAATCAAGGTACATATCTTTTGAATTCCCCCCTGACCACGGACTCGATCTCCCCTTACAATTTCTGCTTCCTCTAATTTTCTAATATGCATTGTAACAATGGCGCTACTAAGACCTAAAGCTTCTGCCAATTCCTTTATATTTCTTGGCTTTTCTGCTAATAGTTCTATGATACGCAAACGTACTTTGCTAGCCAAAGCCTCATAGATGGATAAATATTGTTCTTGGGTAGTAATTTTCATATCTTTCATCCTATCTTTTTCAGAAATTAACCTTTATTATATCATTAATATAGCTATTAATGATATAGTTAATTACCTATTAAAATTAAAACTATCTGCTATATTGACAAAGTTATTATGTCATAATATACTTTGTTTATCAACATTTTCATTAACTAGTTAATAAAAACGTTAATAACAGGAGGGGTTTTATGCAAAAAGCAACTATGGTCTTAGATCAGGCTTTCAAAATCGGGGAAGTTGATAGTCGAATTTATGGCTCCTTTATCGAACATTTGGGGCGAGCTGTTTATGGAGGTATCTACGAGCCTGATCATCCCCAAGCTAATGAAATGGGGTTTCGTAAAGATGTTATTGAGTTAGTAAAAGAACTCAAAGTACCTATTATTCGTTATCCTGGGGGCAACTTTGTTTCAGGATATAACTGGGAAGATGGTGTAGGCCCTAAAGAAAACCGGCCACGCCGCTTAGAGCTTGCTTGGAGAACCATTGAAACAAATGAATTTGGTACCAATGAATTTATGGACTGGATTCAAGCCGTTGACTCTGAAGCCATGATGGCTGTGAATTTAGGCACAAGAGGTATCGATGAAGCACGTAATTTGCTAGAATACTGCAATCACCCTGGTGGAACCTATTGGAGTGATCTTAGAAAAAAACATGGCTATGAAAAACCTCATAATATAAAAGTTTGGTGCCTAGGAAATGAAATGGATGGCCCATGGCAAATCGGTCATAAAACAGCAGAAGAATACGGTCGCCTCGCTTGTGAAACCGCCAAAGTTATGAAATGGACAGATCCTTCTATTGAACTTGTCGCCTGTGGTAGCTCTAGTTCTGCTATGGCCACCTTTGCAGAATGGGAAGCTACGGTTTTAGAGCATACCTATGATCATGTAGATTATATTTCCCTACATACTTACTACGGAAACCGAGACAATGATATTGCCAACTATTTAGCACGCTCCATGGACATGGATGCATTTATTAAATCTGTCATCTCTATTTGTGATTATATTAAAGCCAAAAGGCGTAGTAAAAAAACCATTAACCTATCTTTTGATGAATGGAATGTTTGGTATCACTCCAATGAATCTGATAGAAAACTAGAACCTTGGACCATTGCTCCTCCTCAGCTAGAAGATGTTTATAATTTTGAAGATGCGTTATTGGTAGGTTCTCTATTAATTTCTTTACTTAAACATGCTGACAGGGTAAAGATGGCTTGTTTAGCCCAATTGGTGAACGTAATTGCTCCTATTATGACAGAAAATGGCGGACCTGCCTGGCGTCAAACAATTTTTTATCCTTATATGCATGCTTCTGTTTTTGGACGTGGAACTGTTCTACATTCAATTGTAGATTCTCCCAAATACGATAGCAAAGACTTCACAGATATTCCTTATCTAGATACAACTGCTGTATTTAATGAAGAAGCGGATGAACTAACAATTTTTGCCGTCAATCGTGATCTGGAAAATGACTTGCTTCTTGAATGTGATTTGCGGAGCTTTGCTGATTATCAAATGATCGAACATATCGCATTAACAAATGATGACATGAAAGCAACGAATACAGTAAAACAACAACTGAATGTTATTCCTCATAACCAAGACGTTGTGCCATTAGATCAAGGCCGATTAACCACTTCCTTAAGTAAGCTCTCTTGGAATGTCCTTCGCTTTAAAAAACAAAATTAGGAGGGGTCCTATGCCTTTTAAAATTACCTTTATTGGTGCTGGAAGTATTGGATTTACGCGAGCCCTTTTACGCGATGTGTTAACAGTCCCAGAATTCAGAAATATTGAGGTAGCCTTTACTGATACTAATAGCCAAAACTTAGACATGGTGACTCAATTATGTCAAAGAGATATTGATGAAAATGGCTTAGATATTGAAATTATTGCTACCACAGATCGTAGAGAGGCCCTTAAAAATGCTAAATATGTTTTTAACATGGTACGTATTGGTGGATTAGAAGCATTTGAAATAGATATAGATATTCCATTAAAATATGGAATAGATCAATGTGTCGGCGATACCCTTTGTGCCGGCGGCATTATGTATGGGCAACGGGGAATTGCTCAGATACTAGAATTTTGTAAAGATATTCGTGAAGTGAGTCATCCTAACTGCCTCATGTTAAATTATGCTAATCCCAACGCAATGATAACCTGGGCCTGTAACCAATATGGCAAGGTAAATACCATTGGATTATGCCATGGGGTTCAAGGAGGCCATCGACAAATTGCTGAGGTTTTAGGATTTGAAAAGCAGGAAATTGATATTATTTGTGCCGGAATTAACCATCAAACTTGGTATATTCAAATCAAGCATAAAAACAAGGACCTTACAGACCAGCTATTAGAAGCCTTTGAAAATCACCCTGAATATAGTAAAACAGAAAAAGTTCGTATCGATATGCTCAGGCGCTTTGGGTATTACAGCACCGAATCCAATGGTCATTTAAGTGAATATGTTCCATGGTACCGCAAACGTACAGATGAAATCAAGGATTGGATTGATCTAGGATCTTGGATCAATGGAGAAACAGGCGGGTACCTTCGTGTTTGTACAGAAGGACGTAATTGGTTTGAGACAGATTTCCCTAATTGGCTACAGGAACCTGCTCTAGCATTTATTCCTGAAAAAAGGGGAGAAGAACATGGCTCTTATATTATTGAAGGATTAGAAACAGGACGAATCTATAGAGGCCATTTTAATGTGATCAATAACGGAACCATTACAAACCTTCCTGATGATGCCATTGTAGAAGTTCCTGGTTATGTGGATAACAATGGAGTCAATATCCCTAAAGTTGGCGATCTACCTTTGGGTTGTGCTGCTGTTTGTAATGCTAGCATTTCTGTACAAAGGCTAGCTGTCGAAGCTGCCGTCCATGGAAATGACTTATTACTTCGCCAAGCTATGATGATGGACCCCTTAGTAGGAGCAGTATGTAACCCAAAAGAAATTTGGCAAATGGTAGATGAAATGCTAGTTGCTCAAGAAAGATGGTTACCACAGTATACGGAAGCCATTACCCAAGCAAAAGAACGACTAGCCTCTGGCAATCTAATTCCTACGAAAACAACGAAGGGAGCTGCTCGTCTTCATACAAAAACTATAGAAGAAATGGCGGAGAATGTGAATGCCGCTAGAAAAAATGCAAATGAAGCAGATAAAGCCAAAGAACGTCCAGCGGAAAAGTAAAACAAGAAAAGGTCTATACCTTCTATTATTAAATAATAATTAGGAGGCATAGACCTTTTTTATACATACCCTGTATGATATCAAACTCATAACCATTAAAGTAAATTAGCCGCTCTAGGCTTGATGTTTTCTTTTAACTCTCCATCTTTAACTCATACCATTACTCATAACCATTAAAGTAAATTAGTCACTAAGTGGACTATATATATTTCTCTACATATTCAAAAAAATCAAAATCTGCATGATTTCTTCTACCTGATAAATCTTGGCAACATAAGCCTACAAAAGCACCTGTGAAACGGTGTGGCTCAGTATATTCATCCGATAAAATGCTAGCATCAAAGACAGGTCCAATTTTTGTCCACCCTTCCCCATCTGGTGAATAATAAAACTGTAAAATATGATACTCTACTTTTACACGAAAATAACATCTTTCCCAACCCTGAATGCAAACCCCTTCTGCTAGTGGTTCATCAAAATCCCCTCCATTGCAAGTCATAATATTAATAATTTTCCCCTTGCTTTCACAATAGCTAATATACAAATAAAAAAAGTTATTGTTATCATATAGAGAAATAAGCCCTGCCATTTGTTGAAAAGTATCTGGCGAAAATTCAACGCAAGTAGTTGCAGTATAATGAAAAGCCTGCTGTCGTCTTGCCACTAAACTTTGAGTATACTTTGAACTTAGAGACTCCCTTCCCTTTAACCGTAAATACCCAGGTCTTTCTGTTAAGGATAAGGAATCTTCCATCAAAGGAACCCGTAATGTTTGAAAGTGAATATTTAATATGTCAGAATCAAAATCATCTCTTTCTTTTGGAGCTGCCCATGGGTGTTCGGATAAACTAGGAGCTTCTACTTCTAGCTGCGGTTTATTTCCCTCTCCATCTAGGCGAATCCAATCATCTTCATCCCATCTCATTTTCTGGATCCCTGTTTCTCTTCCTAATATACATCGACCTCTAGAAGGAATAGGACGACCGCAGAGATGAGCCAGATACCATTCCCCGTCTTGAGTTTCTACTAAACTTGCATGCCCTGTTCTCTGTAATTCTAAGGTAGGATCCTTCCAAGAAGTAAGAATCGGGTTTTCTGGGTGTAATTCGTAAGGCCCTGTAAGTTCTTTTGCCCTAGCAAAAGTCACTGCATGTTCAAACCTTGTTCCACCTTCTGCTGTTATTAAATAATAATATCCATTTCGTTTATAAAGATGAGGCGCTTCTACTAAACCCAGCTCTGTCCCTTTAAATATATTAGTGATAGGCCCCACCAGCTTCTTTTCCTCCTCTGAATATTCCTGTAATACAATACCTGCAAAAGGATTTTTACCTTTCCGATAATCCCAAATCATATTGACTAGCCATTTACGCCCATCATCATCATGAAATAAGGAAGGGTCAAACCCACTACTATTGAGATAGGTAGGTTCTGACCAATCTCCTGTAATATCTGTCGTTGTTACCAAATAATTATGAGAATCTTTAAAAACTCCGTCACACCATGACTTTACATCTGTATAAATCAGATAAAAAACTCCATTATGGTAGGATAAGGCTGGTGCCCATATCCCACCCGAAATAGGATTTCCTCGCATGTCAAGTTGGGAGATTCTGTTCAAGGGCCTTGTTACTAATTTCCAATGAATTAAATCTTTGGAATGATGGATTTGTACCCCTGGAAACCATTCAAAAGTCGATGTGGCAATGTAGTAATCATCTTCTACACGTAATATAGAAGGATCCGGATTAAAACCTTTTAAAATTGGATTTATAATTTTCATCATCTAAAATACCTCCTTAAAACATTTTGCTTGAAAATAAATTAGAATACTTAAAAACCTGACTCATCCCAGATTACTATGAACCTCCCAACACTTTTTGAATAAACTTAAACCATTTAAAATCAAAATTACTTCCAGGTAAAAATACAAATGTAACTCTTTGTATACCCGTTACAGATTCTAATGAAAATTCTCTTGCTACATAATCTTTAGAGTATAAAAACTCTGCTAGTTGTTTTATTTCACCATGTTCACTATTAAAATGAATATGAATGGTATTCTTATTAATATTTGAGCGCCCATAAATCAATAATTTTCAAAACCTTTTTGACCAAAATCCATATGATCGAAATCTATAGATACGTTATTCCCTATTTTTTCAATACTTTCTTCTATTATAATAAAATTATCACCATATATTTAGTCGCCGACGAAGTGCTGTTTTATTCATTGCAGCTCCAAGAGCCCCTAAATCATGATGCTCACACACACCATTTATTTTTACTCTCCTACCGTTAAGTATAAATCCATTGTCAGTATGATATTCAATCTTACGAAAACCAAAGTTTTGTACTTCTTCATCTATGACAATATTATCTATTAACAATTCAGTCTTTAATACATATAAATTTGGTGATTCAATACCCCAAAGATTAGGATTCTCAACATATAAAATTTGGTTATCTGTATGAGTTTCTACTGTTGCTACAGTCGTATTCTGCCCCATTACTATTGTATTATCTCTATCGTATACAGTATGTTTTACGGTTATACTATTGCCTTGACCAACTATTTCTGTCTCTACTTCCACATACCAGCCATTATCCTCTTTTCTAGTAGAAATTATATATTCCATCTGATACAATATGAGTGTCTGCCATAGTCTTTAACCATACATTTCTATAAATACCTGCCCCTCTATGGTTTTATGATTGAATTTCTTTTTATACCATCCCTCCCCTGTTTCATAAAGATCCTTAGTATTGTATATTAACCAATCATGGGGGATATCAACGAATGACCAAGTAATATCATTGCCGTTTATCGTCTCCAATTCTGTAGTTAGACGTTGCTTTGCAAATTCCCATCCATCATTAAAAAGTTGTTTAATGCTCATAATATTTACTCCTTTGCAGACCCTTGCTCATCAAAATTTCTCTTTAACGATTATTGAATCCCTTATAATTGAATATATCCTATGGATAGTTAAATCTGTTTGAGTTTTGATTTAAATATCTCTATTTATTATAAGAAACCTTCTAGAGCATTCCAATTACCAAATTAAAGATCCATCCCACACAAAATTTACACTATTTATCCCTATAATCCAATGGCTTGATATTTTCATATCTTTCAAACATCTTTATAAAGCGACTATAATTAGAATACCCAATCTGGTATGCTATATCAGATAAAGCCATATCTGTCTCTTTTAGTAATCGTTTTGCTTCTTGAACACGCACTTTATGAAGATATTGAGTCAAAGTCATACCATAAGTTTTCGAAAATAATTGACCTAAATAATTAGGATGTAGATAGTACTTTTTTGATATTTCTGTAATGGTCAAGCTATGGTGAAAGTTTTTATGAAGATATAGCTCAATTTCATATAAGATCCCTTTTGCCTGATTTCGCCTTAAAGTAGATACATAGAGCAAAAGTTGATCACAATATTTTTTTAAACATCTTATCATCTCTGCTATTGATACACCTTGCCCTAATATCATCTCAAGATCTAAGTGTAGCTCCATATCTTTGCTATTTTCGTTTAGTTTTTTCACTATATCTATACTTCTATATATAAAATTCATAATGATTAAGCGAACTACTTCTGGTGAAGTACATTCCTCGCAAAATTCTTCCTCGATTTTGTTGATTACATCATCAACTTGTTTTTTGTTGATATCTTTAATCGCCTCTAGGAGCTCTTCTATATGCTGAATTTGTTTAAATCCATAATTGATAGAATATTCTTGAATATCCTTATAGTAAATGATCTTGTTTTTCTCCGTAAAAATACTAAAATTCATAGTATGCAATGTTGATTCATAAGCCTGTTTTATTTTGGAAAACTTGCATACCGAATCTCCTACAACAATATAAATCTCTTTTCCATATACTTCTTTCACTTTTTCATATAGTTTTTCTACAATATCTTCTATACATTTGTCGGATCCTTGGCTTATATTGATTACATAATCTTGAATTCCTGTAGTGATATCACGAGCTATTAAAAATATCTCTTCATTTTCCTTTAGGTATTGATCCAAAGCATCAAACTTTCTTAATGTATTTCCACCCTGTCTTAATTCTTCGCCCACTTTTATCAAAAGATAATACCATTTTGTATTTTCAAAGTTTTGTTCCATTTGTTGTATCCATTTATTCTCCGTATCATTGCCACGAGTCAAACGTAGGATTAAATGAATCAGTTTTTCTCTATCCAAATTTTTTTCTAATTCCTTAATCATTCTTTCTTTTTCAAGTTTCTGATAAATTTCATATACTGCTTCATTCATTTCTTCTTCTAAAATAGGCTTTAATAAATAATAATTAACACCTTGCTCCATTGCTTTTTTTGCATATCCAAATTCATCATAAGCACTCATAATAATAAAATAAATAGAACTCCCTATGTTTTTTCGTACATAATGAATTAGCTCTAATCCATCTAAACGTGGCATTCGAATATCAGTAACTACAATATGAGGAGAAAATCTTTTTATTTTTCCTACAGCTTCTTCTCCATCCATACAAGTCCCACAAATTTCAAACCCTAATGATTTCCAATCAATCATAAGTTCTAGGCCTTCTAAAGCCTTTGGCTCATCATCCACCAATAAAACTTTATACAATAGCTTTCACCCCTTGCTTCTAAAATGAATGGTTCAATAGGTATGGTCCTATCTTTCTATTTTATCATCTATTTATAAGGTATTTTGTTCCTTGTAAATAGAGGGAGTCAGGTTTGTTATATTTTTAAACTTATTCCTAAAATATTCTACATTATTATAACCTACTGCCTGTGCAACTTCTGTAATTTTCATATTTGTCCTTTGTAAAAGTTTTTTAGCTTCTTCTATTCGAACATGGTGTAAATAATCACTATAAAATAATCCTGTCTTTTTCTTAAATAATTGACCTAAATAAACAGAGTTCATATAGAAAGCCCCTGCTAGATCCTGCAATTGTAAATTTTCTCTATAATTTTCTTTCGTATATTTTTCTATTTCATAAATAATATCTAAGGACATTTCTTTTTTTAAACCTGAAAGATAGCCTCCGCCATAAATACAAAAACTAGTAACAACATTTGTGACCTCCATAAAATTTGCTTGCATCATATCAATCTTATAATTTAAGAGCTTTTTCCCAAATTCATCTGTGTTTCCATTTAGTTCATATACTCTTTTAATAATTTCTGCTCTTAAATTTGTAATAAAAGCCTCTATCGTATAAGTACTTGCTTTTTTTGTGTAAAACTTATTAAATATTACTTTAACCTTTAATTCTATTTTTTCCGCGTTATCATTTTCAATTTCTTGCAATAAGTCATTTAAATCGTTTCTATAAAATTCATAATTGATGTATTTTTCAAATACTTTTTCATAAAAGAATACATTTTCAATTCTATTAAAAAATTGATATTTTCTAATTTCTAAGACTTGCTTATTAAGTTTTTCTAATTCGGCAACGCCTTCTCCTTGGTCACTTACAAACAAAGTTACTTTTACCTTACACCTTTTCCAAATTTTCTCTCGGAAAACTTGGAAAAATTTCTTGAGGTCATTCTGATCCTTAAATTTATCATTTAAAAGTAAACCATATTCATCTAAACCCTCTTCATATATATGAAGGCATACAACAGACCTTTGTTGATAAAAAAGATCTTGTAATTCTCTTATCAATTCTTCTCTTTTCTCCTTAATTGTTATCTCATCTAAATGAGAGGTCCATTGAGGAAAGCTTTCTATTTTTAGTAAAACAATCCGTAGATACTCCTGCCCCGATAAACTCAAAAGAAATTTGGCTTTTGCAAATAAGCTCTCCTTTTTTTCACCCTGCCGAATACGATAAAGTGTACGATCAGTAATAAAAGATATTACCTGTTCACTGGCTTCTTGTGTACCAGCTTCCTCTTGTAATTGGGTCCTCAATAACTGAAGAATCTGACCAATTTCTTCTGGATCAATAGGTTTTAATATATAGTGATTTACATTATAATACATGGCTTTTTTTGCATATGCGAAATTATCATACCCACTTAAAATTACAAACTTAGATCGCAAATTAGGAATTTGATTGGCTTCTTTGATCAGCTCAATACCATCAATGACTGGCATACAAATATCAGTGATGACTACATGTGGATTCATAAGTTTAATAATTTCTAAGGCATCCTCACCATTTGAAGCTGTAGCAGATACGATAAATCCATACTTTCTCCAATCTACCATGATCATAAGCCCCTCTCGAACCAATGGCTCATCATCTACTAATAGAACTTTAAACATGTTTTCCCCCCTTTCAAAATTATAATTTCACAGAAGCCTACTTGTAATAAATTTCTAATATTGTATTGATTATAACAATACTTTTAGGTCTATTCAACTATTATCATTTTAATCTTAAAATCTGCTCTTGTTAGGCTAGGGCTATCTCTATGTCGCAAGATTAAAATAGAAAAGCTCTTACATTTAGGGTATAATATTAAATGCCAAATATTATCAAAAATGAAAGGGGAAAATAAAATGTGGATTATCTTTGCATTATTATCAGCTTTATTTGCTGCTCTTACTTCTATATTAGCTAAAATAGGGATTGAGGGAATTAACTCTAACTTAGCAACTGCTATTCGTACTGTGGTAGTTCTTGTTATGGCTTGGGGGATCGTCTTCCTTACTGGGACTCAAAAAGAAATTGTAAACATTAGTCAAAAAAGTTGGCTTTTCTTAATCTTATCTGGCTTTGCAACAGGATTCTCATGGTTGTTTTATTATAAAGCTCTCCAAATAGGTGAAGCATCTAAGGTGATTCCTGTAGATAAATTTAGTGTAGTTATTAGTATGATTTTTGCATTCGTCATTTTAAAAGAAGCTGTAACGGCTAAAACTATTATTGGAGGAATTTTTATTACTATCGGTACATTTGTTCTTATTCTGTAAATTGCTAAACATCAAACTTAAAGTGACAAAACCAGTAAGTTGCTAAGGAACTAAACTTCTAATTCAAAAAAGGTTCAGATAGAACAAAATTCTAGCTGAACCTTCTTTTTAATCAAGGATATATTCTTTTAATAACAAGTTTAGTTCTTCAATCCCCTCGACTACTAACTGAGCAACAGCTAAAGCCCCCTTTTCATGTAAATGAGTATTATCCTCTACACCATTAGGATAATTTTCATGTTCTCCTGGCTCCAACCAAAGAAATATTTCCTTGGTTTTCTCTTCTCCTAATGATTCAAAAAATATCTTTGTTTTTATAGTCATGTCAATTAAGGGAACATTTTGTTCTTTAGCTAACTCTTTCATAGCATCCGGATAGGCTCCATGAGTGTTTTTTAAGGTTCCATCACTTATAAAATCTCTTCTACAAATAGATGTAAGTAGGATAGGAATAGCACCTTTTTCCCTCGCTCCTTCAATATATTGTGTAAGGTAATCCTTGTATGTAGTATAGGGATCAGTAAATCTCTCTTCATCATCTTTTTGATCGTTGTGCCCAAATTGAATAAATAAATAATCATGTTCTTTAATTTCTGCCAAGATAGTATTCAGGCGCCCTTCATCAATAAAACTTTTTGAACTTCTTCCATTTGTAGCATGATTTTTAATAGAAACTTCATTGCTAAAAAACTTATCTAACGCCTCTCCCCATCCCATTTCAGGTTTTTTATCTATAGCCTTATTTGATGCTGTTGAATCCCCTGCAATAAAAATATTCATTTTTCTTCCCCTTTTTATTTCTTTATTTTATTTAAGTTAATTTAACTACATTGACAAGTAAATTGAGAAAATTTGCCTTGCTTACAAAAGGTCAAACTTCTAGTTCACTAAAAAGCGTTTTTTGTATTTTTCTTCTTCATTATTATTTAATTTTATTTTTTCTCTTAAGAATACTGCTTTTTTTACAGTCTTGTAACTGTATATTTAGTGCGTTAATTGACATCTGTAATTCTACAACTAATAATCCCAGTGATGCTAATAACATTAGTAAACTAATGCCAAAAATAATACTTCCTACTAGATTACTACCTAAATAAAGAAGAAGCATACTCATCACACAAAAGAAAAAACTTAATGCACCTAAAATTTGCATATTCCTAATGATATCAAGACGGGTTCTCAAATTGCTAATTTGTTCTTCTAAAATAACATCTGGTTCTTGTCTGTTTTGTATATATAATTCTCGTACTAATTGGGCTAGAACAACAAATCGATTCGTATAAGCTAACATTAAAAGTGAAATAGCTGGAAAAAGTAATGCAGGTGTTGTCATTGGTAATCCCATCTCCTTAACCTCCCTATAGCATATAATCAAACAATCTTGTAATATAAGATAAAGTAGTAATAAGAATTTTTTTAATCTGAGACACATCTTGTTCTTTTTCTTTTTCCTCTATATTGTAAGTATAATCGGGTGTAACAACTAAACTATTGATAAAATAAGGGTTAATACCTTCTTCAAATTTTTGGGCCACTTCTATGCTATGAATAACTACCATAGTCTCTGTGCTTAAGTAAGCACTTCTAGGATCTAGATTAAAAGATCCTATTAAAGTTAAATCATCATCAATTACAAAGGCCTTAGCATGGATAGAATCGATTCCTTGGTACTCATATAACCGGATTCCTGCATCTATAATATCTTTTCGATATTTCATATAACCAGAATAAGCTGGAAAGTTAGGAGTCGATCCCAAAGAATTTGTAAGAAGGGTAACTTCAATATTTGCAATATCCTCTTGGTTAAAAAACCCTTCTACTATTTGTGAGTTTGGGATTACATAAGGGCTTTGAATAAACACTGTTTTTTTTGCATTCTTCATTAACTGGGTTATTTCATACCAACACCATGGTTCTTTAGAAAAACGTTGAACGGGATTATGAATCAATGTTACTTTATTCGTTGGCATTGATAAACTAAGCCAATCCATATCTCCCTTTAAAAAGTTAATATGTTCATCCCTAGCATTACAAAACTTATTTTTTAGCTCCTCTCCTTTTTTCAATCCACGTTCATATTGATTTTTCAAAATTCTATTTCCCCTAGTTTTAGCATAAGGATGATTCCAAATTAAGGAAAAATACTCTGATAATTGAAAGAGTACACTAGACTTTTCGCTCATATCTGTATTGATAATAATAATATCCCTATCATTGGTTATAGCCTCTTCATAGCCATTAGGAGCAAAATATTGATCCCCAATATTTCTGCCTCCAATAATAACAATCTTACGATCGGCTATGATATATTTGTCATGCAAACGATTATTTAAAGTCCAAGGCATCCATAAGTTCATAGGTTCATAAAATTTAAGATTTGTATTAGGATGGGCAATTAAGGCATAAAGGACATCTCTTAAATCTTTTTTTAGTCCATGAAAAATACCATCTAAAATAATATTTACCTGAACCCCCCGATCTGCTGCCTCAAAAAGAGCTCCAAAAAAAAGATCTGCTGATTCGCCTGAGTGAATAGCAAAATATGAAATATCCAAAGTTTCTTTTGCATCCTGAATAATTTTAAGTCTTGCAAGACCTGAGTCTAAGGGGTCGTCAATAATAATGGCCCGATCGCTTCCCATCTGATGTGAATAAAACTGATCCACTGAACTAGTATCTTTATAACTTTGGCTAACTTCTTTTGCCTTAGAAAATATTAAAACTCCCCATATCAATCCATAACTTATCCATAAAACAAATACTACTCTTACTATATCTTTAATAAAAATTTTTTTGGTTTTTTTACCTGTCTCTAACATCATCATAAAACCCTCTCACTAATTTAACCTAGTATATCATTTTTTCTTCTTAAAATCATCCTTTCTCTTTTACTATTTTATAAAAAACCCTTCAATTTTTCTCCCATTGCTTCTTCAATAAACAGATCATGAAGCCCCCAAAACTCTTTGAATTTTATATACTGATTGATGATTTCTTTCTTATTACTATGCTCTGATTTTATTGCTCTAATTAAAATGTTTTTTGGTGTATGTTCCATATCGATAAATTCCAGCAGTTGGGTGGAGTAACCTAGTATTTCTAATACATTGGCTCTTAAACTATCTGTTACTAAAGAAGATAGTTTTTCTTTTATAATCCCATGGTTTTCCATGGGGGCCATAATTGGATTTTGTATTTTATTAAAGAATTCATGTTGACAACAAGGTACAGAAAGAATTGCTTGTGCTTCCCAATTGACAGCTTTTGCAAGTGCTGCATCCGTCGCAGTATCACAGGCATGTAGTGTTACAACCATATCAACTTTATTAAAGCCTTTAAAGTCATTAATATCACCATGCTCAAACTTTAAATTATCATAATTTAGATCTCTAGCTACCTCATTACAAAACTTAATAACATCTTGCTTTAAATCAAGGCCTATGATAACCGCATCTAGCTTTAATATCGTAGTCAAATAATAGTACAATGCAAAAGTTAAATAAGATTTTCCGCATCCGAAATCTACAATATTTAATCTTTGATTTTTGTTGATCTTTGGAATTACATCAGCAACCATTTCTAAAAATCGATTGATCTGCCTAAATTTATCATATTTCTTTGAAAACACCTTGCCACTTTCACTCATCACTCCTAATCGAATAAGAAAATCACAAGGAACTCCATCTTCTATAATATAAGCTTTTTTTCTATTATGGCTTACATCAATTTCTTTTTTCGTAGGTTTCTTTTTTAATATAGTTATTTTTCCTTTTTTGTTGACTAAAACCTGATAATCAGCCTCTACTGTGAAAATAACTGCTTGTTTAAAATAATTACCTATTAGTTCTTCTACCTCACTGATTGCTTCCATCCCTTCTAAATTTTTATGTAACACTTTATTTTTATAATGATAAGTAAATTGTAATTTCATCTCATCTTTAATAAGAACTGGCTTTATTGTTACTTTGATAATATTATCTGAACTTTTCTTAGCAGCATTACTAAGTACTGCATATATGATTTGGTCTGTTACCATCGTCTCTTGTAATAACTGTTCTATTTCTTTCACTATTCTATCTCCTTAAATTACTTTTTTTATATTATATCATATTAAACTTCTTCTCTAGCATCTTTCTGAGATATATGATGAGATTTCATTCTGTATTTTATTTGTAAATATATACTTTTGTAATTGAAAATACACCAATTGGCAAGCAAGCGCATATTATCGGCGAAAGTGCGACTTTTGTCACTATGTTGCTTCTTGTTCTTTCATTCGAAGCAACATAGTGACAACCTGAGCGCGAGGCGATGATATGTATCTTGTGAAATTTTGGTTGCCAACATGGATATCTATCAATAATACTCTCTTTCCCTTGAAATCCAGCTCTCATAAAGGTTATAATAATAATGATAGTCATTAACATCTCTATTATTAAGGAGGATTTTCTTTGATTGTAGGATTAGATATGGGCGGCACCCATGTGGATGCTGTCATTATTGAAAATAAAAAAATCATTAAATCTATTAAGAAACCAACTAATCGAGATGATTTATTCAACTCCATTTGGACTACTTTAGATGAACTTTTACTTGGACATAATCCCTCTAAGATTAAACGTATTAACCTTAGTACAACAATCAGTACCAATGCCATTGTAGAAAGTAAAATTTCCAAGGTAGGAATGATGATTCAAAGCGGACCTGGACTTTCACAAGACTTTTTAACCTGCGGTGATGAGACTGTATTTCTTTCTGGCTCTACTGATCACCGTGGTCGTATTGTTTCCGATCTAAATCATATAGAAATAAAAAAAGGCATCCAGTTATTTCAGCAAAAAAATATTCATGCTTGCGCAGTAATCACCAAATTTTCTACGCGTAATCCTAGCCATGAACTAGAAATTAAACAAATCTTAGAAAAAAACTTCTCTACTATAACTATGGGCCATAGTCTATCTGGAAAATTAAATTTCCCTAGAAGAGTCTTCACTTCTTATCTTAACGAAGCTGTTCGCCATACTTTTTATGATTTCTCAACAAATATCCAAAAATCAATAAAAGATAAGAAAATTGATGCTCCTATATTTATTTTAAAAGCAGATGGAGGAACTATGAGTTTATCAGCTGCCGAAAACCAGCCTGTAGAAACCATCTTATCTGGTCCTGCTGCTAGCCTTATGGGCATGAAGGCCCTCTGCCCCACTAATAAAGATGCATTATTATTGGATATTGGTGGAACCACAACAGACATCTTCTTTCTTGCACAAGGTGAGCCTTTATTAGAACCAATAGGTATTCAGATTGGCCCTTATAAAACCTTAGTCCGGGCTACTTATAGTGCCTCTATAGGCATTGGGGGAGATAGTTGCATCACTGTTGAAAATGGTAAACTTAAAATTGGTCCTAAGCGGGAAGGAATTCCTTATGCCTTTGGTGGACCCAAGCCAACACCTACAGATGCAATGATTTTACTAGGATTTATAGAGGGAAATCAAGAAAAAGCTCTGGATGCAATGAATCTATTAGCTAGCTCATTGAAACAATCACCAGAACAATTGGCTTATAAGATATTAGATATAATGGGAGACCAAATTAAAAAACAAGTAGATCAAACTTTACAGAAGATTAATAGTAAACCCGTTTATACAGTGAAAGATTTTCTCTACCTAGAAAAAATTGAACCTAAACAAATTTATATGATTGGAGGCCCTGCCAAAGTACTTTCCCCTATCATAGAAAACAAATTTCATCTTCCTTGTACATATCCAGAAAACTATGATATAGCCAACGCAATAGGAGCTGCTCTAGCTAAGCCAACAACAGAAATCACCTTATTAGCTGATACATCAGAGGGGTTTTTATCTGTTCCTGAATTAGGAATTTATGAAGACATCGGAAATCATTATACTTTAGATATGGCTAAAAAAAGGGCCTTTGAATTATTAAAAGAATCTGCCTTGCTCCTAGGTGCTCAGGAAGATGAGATTGAGCCAGAAATGATAGAAGAAAATAGCTTTCCTATGGTCCGCGGTTTTTCAACTAGCGGCCAGAATATACGGCTTAAAGTGCAAATGAAACCAACGCTACTTCATTCTATTTAGCTAGTTAGCAAAAAAATATGAAAAAAGGAGTGTAGACTTATTGCGAGCTAATAACAGATTAGGATTGGTTTTTTTTCCTGCTTATGATTGGGCTATTAGCCCAACTCACCCTGAAAGGGAAGAAAGACTTTTATACACACAAGATCAAATTGTTGAAGAAGGGATCGAAGATATTGAAGGAATTGAATTTTTAAATCCTATTTTTGCTCAAGAAAAAGATATTGAACGGGTACACTTTTGTGTCCCTGATGTAAAAACTAGATTAACACAATCTCATTTTATTTCTGTAGGAGGCGCTATCAAAGCAGCTCAAGCCGTCATGGATAAAGAAGTTGATAAATCATTTGCTTTAGTTCGTCCACCAGGTCATCATGCCCAGCGAATGGTTTATGGTGATCGAGGATTCTGTATCGTAAATATTGAGGCAATTATGTTAGAGAAAATACGA
Organism: Candidatus Epulonipiscium sp.; assembly: GCA_012799415.1. Classification (GTDB taxonomy): domain Bacteria; phylum Bacillota; class Clostridia; order Lachnospirales; family JAAYNZ01; genus JAAZLH01. The sequence continues at coordinate 19,639 of JAAZLH010000062.1, forward strand.
CAGGATTATGGCCCTTTAAAAGTGGCTATTATTGATACAGATTGCCATCATGGTGATGGAACCCAAGATATCTATTGGAATGATAAAGATACTTTATTTATTTCCTTTCATCAGGATGGACGAACTCTTTATCCTGGTACAGGATTTATGGATGAATTTGGTGGACCTGCTGCATATGGCTATAATATAAATATTCCTTTACCACCTGAAACAAGTGATGAGGGATTTCTATATGTGTTGGATCATGTTGTATTACCTATTTTAGAAGAGTATAAACCAGATCTTATTATTAACTCAGCGGGGCAAGATAACCATTATACAGATCCTCTAACTAATATGATGTTTACTGCCCAAGGTTATGCAAGATTAAATAAAAAGCTAAACCCTGATATCGCAATTCTCGAAGGTGGATATTCTATTGAAGGTGCCCTGCCTTATGTTAATTTAGGAATTATCCTAGCTATGGCTGGCCTTGATTATTCTCAGGTAAGAGAACCCGATTATGACCCAAGTTTATTTAAACAATCCAAGAGAGTGACCGAAGAAATTAAGCATGTATGCACTAAAATCTATGGTCAATGGAAAAAACGCGACCAATTACAATGGGCTACTTTTAGAGAATTAGAATATATAGAACACCCACGACAAATCTATTTTGATACTGATGGAATATTAGAAACACAAAAACAAAAGTTCAAAATTTGTAAAAAATGTGCTGGGGTTAATACCATCCATTCTACAAGTAATACGGGTTTCGTAGTCTTAGCCATTACTATTCCCTTAGGGGCTTGTTCTCATTGTTTAGATGAAGGATATCTCTTATACAAATCCACTTCCTTAGATAAATACTCTAATATCTATTTGCAAGACCGGGTAAATGATCAGTTTCTAGCTAAATAGACCATTTTTGGAATAAAAAAGGGCTTCAATAGCTTTCTAGAAAGCTATTGAAGCCCTTTTTTTTATCATTTTCTAATTCTAAACTTTTAATAAGAAAAATGAAAAACCTTTTATGAGATAAACATTACTAAGTTTTACATTTGTTTATCTACAGACTATCCGGAAAATCTTCTCTAAACTTGGCAACTAGCTTTTCTTGCCAATTAGACACTGGTTCTAATCGTCCAAAGAAAAAACGTAAGCTTTTAGGTTCTTCTATAAATCGTAATCCTTCGATCAAATGCCTATTTTCATGCAGCCATATAATTCGATCAATAGCATACTTTACTTGAGATAGTGTAAAGACTCGTCTTGGCATAGCCAATCGAAGTAGTTCCATATTGGACATAGGCTCTGTTCCATCTGATCTTCTTTGCTCTGACATGGTTCCACGTTCCATACCACGGACTCCACTGGCAATATAGAGTGCAGCTGCTAATGCTCCAGCTGGATACTGATTTTGTGGAATATGGCTTACAAATTGCATTGCATCAATATGGCAGCCTAATCCACCAGCAGGTGTAACTACAGGTACACCTGCTTTCGCTAGCTCATTTACCATATAAGAAATAAATTGAGGTCCCTGACTAATAATATGCTCATCCATACTTTCCTCTAAACCAACAGCTAATGCTTCCATTTCACGTACAGACATTCCACCATAGGTTAAAAAACCTTCGTACAAAGTAACTAGTTCTCTCATTTTCATATATAAATCTTGATTGCTAGTAGAGATTCCCCCTCCTCTTGCAAAACCAAGTTTTCGTGCAGAAAAATAAACGATATCGCATAAAGAAGCCATTTCTAAAGTAATTTCTCTGATACTTTTAGATTTGCAACACTCTTCTCTTTCTTTTATAAAATATAAATTATCTGTTAATAAGCTGGCATCTAATACTAATATAAGGTTATTTTCATCGCAAACTTTTCTTACATCTTTAAGATTTTGTAAAGAAAATGGTTGTCCCCCAATTAAATTCGTGCCTGCTTCCATGCGAACAAAAGCAATTTTATCTTTTCCATTTTCTTTAATGATATTTTTCAATTTATCAATATCCATATTTCCTTTAAATGGATACTCACTAGTGACCTTAGTGCCTTCATCAATGATTATTTCTTCTATGGATCCTCCATTTAGCTCAATATGTGCCTTTGTTGTTGTAAAGTGATAATTCATAGGAACAATGGATCCTTCCGTGACAAAAGTCTGGCAAATAATATTTTCACATGCACGTCCTTGGTGGGCAGGCAAAAAATAAGGTGTGCCAAAAATTTCTTCAAGTGTATCTTTTAGACGTGTAAAAGTTTCACTCCCTGCGTAACTATCATCTGCCATTAACATAGCAGCTTGCTGCCTATCACTCATGGCATTGACACCACTATCTGTTAACATGTCCATAAATACATCCCTATTATTTAATAAGAATGTATTATTTCCTGCCTCCTGCATAAACTTAAATCGTTTTTCTACAGGTGGCAACTCTAATTTTTGAACAATCGTTACCTTATGCATCTCTAAAGGAACCGTCTCTCCACTAAAAAACTTAATTTCCGACATCTTTCTTCCCCCATATCCTTTTTATTCTTATTAGATCTGTTATAAAAACATTACAGATTTCTTAAAAGACATATAAAAAAACCCGCCCTTTACACAACTGTATAAAGGACGGGGATTTTCCCGTGTTACCACCTTACTTTATCGGTATCTCACAATACCAACCTTATCAAGTACCAATTAGATACTTTAGCACGATAACGGGCGCAGGTTTCCGACTTAGCCTTGGGAATTTCCTTTCAGCCAGTAGCTCTTAAGATGTATTCAAAGTAATATCCCCTGCACCTCTCACCAACCGGTCACTCTCTTTAAGGGTACCAATCACTTCTACTTGTTCTTAGTCATAGCTTTTTTAAATATTGTTATTAGTATACTTCCTTCCAAAATGAAAGTCAAGTATTATTCATTAAAAATGCTTATTTATACATTTATTTATCCATTTCTTTTACTACTTTCTTGAAATTCTTGTCTGAAGACCCACCTTTTCCATTATGCGGAATTACCAAAAAATTTGTCAATCTTAAGCGTATGAATTGTTAATTGATGTAGATAGGTCAATGAAGAATAATTCGTCCTAAAATCATCTTATACAATCTGCAACAAAAATAAATTAACTGAGTGGTTTTACCTGTGAATGTTCTTAATTCCCATTCATCTCACGAATATAAAATAAGAGAATAACAACAAATAATAAAAACAAAGCTAGAACAAGCAAAATAATATATGCTAAAGTTTTATAGGATTGATAAAAAAAGTTCATTAATAACCTTTATATCACTTCTAGGTTATTGCGACCTTGGGGTTGTTTCTATCTTTTTGCCTAGGGCAGCCATATAAATAACAAATTCATCTTCTCCATCTAATGCCAGCATTTCATCCATTAACCGTTGATCATAAATACCGATGGCGCAAGTACCACAGCCTACAGATTCCCCCGCAAGATAAAGATTTTGACATACATGTCCAATATCTATCAGGATCTTTTTATGGGCTGTAATATCAAACTTATGTTCCGCTCGATAAGGAAGACAACTCCAAGCAATCAAATAAATTGTTTTTCTTTATTGTCCTGATATTTATATCTGGCAACGCAATTAGTTTCGCTTTTTTATCATATTCTTTTTGAAAAAGGTAGGCTGGCAATCCTTTTTGCCGGTCTGTCTGAACTTTATCTAATATCTCAAAGTTTGCTTTTAAAAACTCTCTATGCTGTTTATAGCGTTCCATACTAATAGTCTCCTTCATTTTTCTCATAAATTGAAAAAGTAATCTTTAATCCGCTCATTTCATCAAAATCATCTACTTTACTAACTTCCTGAAAACTTTTCACTTTCTCTACAGGGAATATAGTATCTCCATCAAATTTTTGATGTACCCAAGTGATATAAAGTCTATTGCACCGATCAATCAACTTATCATAAAGTTCTCCACCCCCAATAAGAAAAACTTCTTCCTCTGAGTTAATATACTGATCAACCTTATGAATGTGATGTAGCACAGTTACCTCTTTAGGAGCCTTATAGTTTACATCTCTTGTCAAAACAATATGTTGCCTCCCTGGCAATAATCCTGAAAAACTTTCAAAAGTTTTTCTACCCATTAATATCTTTTTTCCCATAGTTCTGCTTTTAAAATATTGGAGATCTTTGGGTATTTTCCAAATTAAACGATTGTCCTTTCCAATGACCCCATTTTCAGCAATTGCAACAATAAGGCTAAGCATTAGATAGCCACCTCCATTGCTATTTTTCCTAGATGCTTATAGTCAATGAGTTTAATATCATCGATGGTAAAATCATAAAAATCTTTTATTTCTGGGTTAATCCAAAGCTTTGGAGGAGCCGGCGCTTCTTCTCTTGAAAGCTGTATTTTCATACCTTCTATTTGATTTTCATAAATATGTGCATTATTAATAACATGGGTAAATAACCCTGGCTGTAAACCTGTCACTTGGGCTATTAAATGAACCAGAACAGCATATTGAGCCATATTAAATGGCACACCTAGAGGCATGTCTCCTGATCTTTGAACTAGCATGCAGTTTAATTTATCATCTGTAACGTCCCACATTGTCATAAAAGCGCAAGGATAAAGTGACCCTCCATCTAAGTGTGGTATTTGCCAAAGACTCATAATCATTCTTCTATCTTGGGGATTATTTCTCAATGCATGAATTAATTTATCTACTTGATTATATTTTTTCACAACCCAACCATAAGAAGTTCCTATGGTACCATCTTCTTTCATCCATTCATCCCAAATATGTACATTTTGTTCTTGCAACTGGATAACAGAATTAGACTGGTCTCGATAAATCCAAAGCAGTTCCTTAACTGCTGTTTTAAACCCTACAAATTTTGAAGTTAAAATAGGAAACTCCTTAGAAAGATCAAATTGCATCATTTTATGTGGCAGCTTATAGGTAGCAATCCCTGTTCTATTTTGGTCATAATAGCCATTATCTAAAATATCTTTAATAATTGCAAGATATTGTTGATCTGCTCTATTCATTTAAATCCTCCTCATTGTTTTCTGACTTTACTTTAATATTGATAGGAAAAGTATAAAAACGTACCTTTTTAAATACTAATTATAATCATCATTATACCATATCTCCTAAAGCAATTGGATAGGTGGTCAATAAAGTTATTCCTATGTTTATATATTTTTTAATTTTTATCTCAAAACACTTTACTCTACTTCCTCAAACTGGTATACTGATATAAATTTAATATATTACGTGTTTGCGGGGGGACCATGCGGTTGAGAAGGTTAAAACCTGACCCTTTGAACCTGTTAGTTAATACTAACGTAGGGAAGCAATATGAAATTTTTATGATCTTTTTCAGCACTTGCCTATTGGTAAGTGCTTTTTATTTTGAACTTAAAAGTTCTTCTTGCTTGCAAGGGACCAAGTTTTCTTCATTCGCTTTAAAAATGTGTTCTTTGTACTTTTTTTATCCCGCCCCGTACTACTATTAAGTTTAAATTATTATTAGGAGGATACTGATATGTACACAACACAAATGGATGCTGCCAAAAAAAATATCATCACATCACAGATGGAGCTTGTAGCTCAAAAAGAAAATATGAATGTAAAGGAACTTGTGAGCCTGATAGCAGATGGAAAGGTTGTTATTCCGGCAAATAAAAATCATCTATCTCTCATTCCCCACGGTATAGGCCAAAGATTAAAAACAAAAATCAACGTTAATTTAGGAACCTCTAGAGACTGCATAAATTTAGATATGGAAATGAAAAAAGTTGAAACTGCTGTAAATATGGGTGCTGATGCCATCATGGATTTAAGCTCCTTTGGGGATACACAGCGCTTTAGAAGAATGCTGATAAAAGAATGCCCTGCTATGATTGGTACAGTACCTATCTATGATGCTATCGTTTATTATAATAAACCTTTAGAAGAAATTACGGCAAAAGAATGGCTAGACATTGTTCGTATCCATGCTGAAGATGGTGTAGATTTTGTTACTCTTCATTGTGGCATTAATAAAAGTACGGCTGAAAGGTTTAAAAG
>JAAZLH010000063.1 GCA_012799415.1 Candidatus Epulonipiscium sp.
ATAAAGGAAGAAAACCTTATTTAATAACGGCTCTAATTCATTCACTTACGAATCTTGTTTTTTTACTTCCGACTTTATTAATGTAAATGTCTAGGGCATAGGAAAACAGTTGTTGTAAATATAGTTGAGTGTAACAGTATATTACTTTTGCAATTATGAAGGCTGCTAGACTTAAATAATTAATTTACCTTATAAAAATGATCCTGGAAGGAATGATATAATAGTTATGAAAGATAGTATTAAAACTTCACTATAAAAAGGGGTGAGAAAGGAAGAAAACATGGAAAATCATAAAAAAAGAACCAGTAAAATAATGATTTGAATAAATACATTTATGATGGAATTATCTTCTGTAAGATTCATTTTATTAGCATTAATCACAAACATATTAATTATCATTATGATGTCACCACTTTTTTAAAAGTATTCGGCACTCCACGATTATGTGCAGCCTGCCATTTCTTTTGGTGATATTTTTCGTGCAATGGTAGTTGCTCCAATATGGGAAACTTTCATTTTTCAGCTGTTACCTATTTTGGTAGTAGATAAAATGATTGAATCTAGGACGGAAGAAGAAAAAATAAGGGGCACCTCTATTATTGTATCAGCATTTTTATTCGGTATGGCTTATTATCTCACTCATTATTTAGATTTAATAAAATTTATGAGCACTTTTTTTGCAGGAATTGTTTTAGCTTATAGCTATGCACTTTATAAATACAAGGAAAAAAATCCATACCAAATAACCGTGATTATCCATGGTCTTAGTAATCTGGTTTTTTATATTCCAGCTTTAATTATTCAAATGACTACTAAGTAGAAATGAACAATTTTCTTAGGGATATTATGAATTCATAAAAAAAATCATCGCAGTTAAGAAAAGAACCTGTAATACTAATGATAATAGTCGATTGCGGAAATGAGGGCAGCCCTAGTTAACGCAGATTCCCTTTGAATTTGTCTTATCAAAATTAAAAGACATTGAAGGAGAACCATTTTGTCCATTCTCACACTTTTATAGGCGCTTAAATGTTTGATTTCGGTATATTGATATTATAGAATTTTTTACAAGAATCAATTAACATGCTATTTAAATCATCATGCCCTAACAATTCAGAAAAACTAGTTGACTTCAATAAGGAATCCATATAATTTGAATGTTTTAGTAAAAATTCAGCAATTCCCTTTCTAAAATACAAGAGATTTAAATAATTTAGGCTCCTATTTTGGATGCTATTATTGATGCCAAGATCAGCATAATATAAAGCTTTTTCATGTACATCAAGTCTATGATAGGTATAAGATAAATTGTAACAGATTTTTTGATACAGGTCTTCATCAGGTTCTGCCATATCCCTACAAAATACCATCAATTCTAAGGATTTTTCCGTAGATATGGTTTTGTTCAAAACAAGAGATATATTCATTAAAATTCTTATTTCCATATCGTTATATACAAAATCTTGATAGTTTGATAAAGAAAAATCTGGTGTTGTGATTTTTAAAGCATCTTCTAATTTTAACAAAGAACTTGAAAAATCATTATCGTTAATCCTTAATATAACGGATTCAATTAAAAGAACAAGTTGCTTAATTTGATTTAAAAAATATGTATTAATATTGCTATTAAGGAATTTCTGTAAGCTTGTCTTTTCTACATCTAAAGTATCAAATTCTCCACTTTCTAGTTTACGTTCAATTCTGTTTTTAACCTTATGAAATTCTGAGTAATGATCAAGTCGATAGTTTAATAAAACTTGATTTAAATCTTCTTTTAAAACTGAAGATAAGAGATCTAAAGTCTCTTGTTTAGGTATAACTTTACCATTCTCAATTTTTCTCAATGTATCTACGTTGATTCCTGAACTTAAGGAGACATCTTTTTGCGTAAGATTCAATCTTTTTCTGAAGAAATATAGTTTTATTCCAAAGTTTTCAAGATCAAAATACATAGTATCACATCCTTTTTCAGTAAACCCGACTTAAATCGGGTTGCGATGTAAAGTTATGTATTTTATTATAAAACTTAGTAGAAAAAATGTAAAGGGGAAGTGAAAAATGATTAAAAAGTTTTTTAAAATATCGACTATTATTATAATTTTAATATTTAGTGAATCTGCTGATTTATCGAAAAAAATAATTAATATAACAGAAGTAGATGATTCTATTGAACTATATTTTTATGATCCTATAAAAAACATCTAAATAAAATACATATGGTACAGGTAACTAAGAAATAAAGGCATCGCAGATATCGATGAAAGAGCTTACAATTACAAGTAAAGAAATAGCTAAAGCAAAAACTTACAAAAACTTTTGTCTTCAATGGCTTTATGCTTATTTTAAAAACTTTTATTCTGATATCTATAAAAAACTAATAACCCTATTGGAGTCCTTAAGATTGTCTTGAGTAGTAAAGATATTCTTTTAGTAGTAAGATAGATTGTGAAAAATAGTTGCAGAACTTTTAAAATAACGATTGACAAGATATTTTATCTATGATATATTTCTTTAAAGGACAAAAAATTATTGATCATATAGCAACCTTTAAACTGGTCCAGAGAGGCCAAAAAGGGAGGAATTAAGATGAGAAGCATTTTTGCATCTTTTTATTGTAGAACAAAACTAAAAATTAAAAACTCAAACAGGCAAAAATCCGATTTCATTTCGGGTTTATGTCTGTTTTTATTTTCAAAAGTTAAAAAGGTAATTTGTGGATACGTTATTGGTATTCATAAATTACCTTTTTTGTGTGTTGAAATGATAGAGACCGGATGAAGTGGTCGATGAAGATAAAAGGAAGGATATTTGCTTAATTACTGAAAATAAGGAGGGCTTTTCTATGTGGAATAAAAAAGATTTACTTGGAATTCGTGATCTAAGTGGGGAAGAAATCAAGATGATCCTAGATTTAGCCAAAGAAAAAAAAGAACAGGTTCTGCACCCAAATAAAAGAGCAGGAGAATGTTCAAACTATACAATGACAACGATTTTTTATGAGAATAGCACAAGGACGAAAATGTCTTTTTCACAAGCTGGACAATATTTAGGCATGCAGGTGTCGGATCTGGGGATCCAGACAAGCAGTGTAAACAAAGGAGAAAGCCTGGTTGATACAGGGATTACCTTAGACCAAATGGGAATTGATCTAATGGTTATGCGGCATAGTATGACGGGAGCCCCTCATTTACTGGCCAAAAATGTAAAAGCTTCTGTCATCAATGCAGGAGATGGTACCAATGAACATCCAACCCAAGCCTTACTTGATTTGTTTACAATCTTAGAAGAAAAAAAGGAAATTGAAGGTTTAAAAGTGGCCATTATCGGAGATATTGCACACAGTCGAGTGGCAAGAAGCAATATTTACGGTCTCACTAAGTTAGGAGCCAAAGTCGTATTAGCAGGGCCAGCCACTTTGGTACCTAGTATGATGAAAAGCCTAGGGGCAGAAATTGCACCAGATATCCCATCAGCCATTCAAGACGCAGATGTAGTCATGGGACTTAGAATTCAACAAGAGAGACAAAAAGGTGGTATGTTCCCAGATACAAGAGAATATGCCCATTGTTTCGGGATCAATGAAGAAATGCTCAAACTAGCAAAGCCAGATGTGATGGTGATGCACCCGGGCCCTGTCAATCGAGGCGTAGAGATGACCAGTGAAGTCGTAGACGGACCTCATTCTTTCATTCACAAACAGGTTCAAAACGGAGTTGCCATTCGGATGGCTATTTTACAACTACTAGCAGAGGGGAGAAAACAAAATGAAAACTTGGATCAAGCAGGGGAAAGTCATAGACCCATCCACCAACAGGGAGGAGATTTGCGATATCTTGATAGAGGACGGGA
>JAAZLH010000392.1 GCA_012799415.1 Candidatus Epulonipiscium sp.
TGTCAATAGTCAGTAAAAATGTCACCTAAAAGCACTTGGTTTTATTCTATGAAAATATCACTTTTAAGCCTTAAAAAATGTTTGGTAACATACCGCATTTATTCCACGGTCCTATTGACACAGGGACCCTGACCCCTCTGGACACCCTTTCTTGGCAGAAATAACCTTTTGTGGGCGGATATTTCCGCTCCAAGATTCTACCAGAGGGGTCTTCCCTGCATCAATAGGCTTTCGCGGCATAAACGCTTATAAATCTGACACTATAAGGTAATATTTGTATAAAAAGACATAGGAAATAAACCCTTGAAAAAAGGGTGTAAAAAAGATATAATAAACTTAAAATATTTTATATTTTATGCCCATGCTCTTGTAGAGTTGAACAGATCATCTAACATCCTAAGAATCTCGGTGTCTGTCTCCTCATGCGGAAGTATGGGTGTTTTTTTAATCTGCTGTCTCCATGGATGATTACTTGACGGCTTAGCTTTATTATTTTGTTTTTTATTCTTTTCAGTTAGATTTGCAACTGCCTTTTTGGGACGTTCATCTAATGTTTTAGTATCATAAACTACATCGGAATAAACAGCCTTTACACCAATTTTAGAGCTAGTTAAAACGGTAAGTTTAGCCTTGGGCATAGTGGTAGCCTTTTTCCCGTTTAAGGTGAGCTGATAGTATTGTCCGTTATATGAAAATGCAGAGCCTTCGATAATAGTACGCTCATCTTTTATGCAAAGAATATGATCAAGATTGATATTTGAATCTAGACATCTAAACGCAGATATAGGATCTTCAGGCTCAACTCCAAACTTGTTATTATACTTTTCGATAAAGTCAGCTAAAAAGGCATTAGCAGCCTCCATGGTTGTGATTCCCCGAATCTTAAATTCAACAGGTAGTCTACTTTGAAGGGTTCCCCATAGCCTCTCTATACGCCCCTTAGCTTGCGGAGAGCCAGCCTTAATGATATGGATACCTAACTCATCCATGGCCTTACCGAACTGAGTTAAATTAACTGTTTTCCCCTTCAGCTGATCTTCGATAGATAGCTTACTTTCGTTGGGGGATACAAATATGGTATGACGGTCGCAGTAAAGGCTAGTTGGGATACCGTGGTTTGTAATGATCTGATTAACGATATTAAAGTATCCCTCCATGCACTCGTTAGGAGTGAAATGAAGGGCAAGAATCTCTCCAGTGGCATCATCTATAGCGCCATGAAGATCAAAGGAGTTTTCACCAATGATCCATTCGTGAGGTGATGCATCAATCTGTACTAGCATACCTTTTTGAGGCTTTCTTTTTCTCCTATGATGCGATTTTCGTTTGCGGTGCTTTTTAGGACTTTTAATGCCCGCCCCCGTTAAGATTCTATACACTGTAGGATAGCTCACCTGTATTTTTTCATGCTCTTCGATTAGTTCCTGAAAATGATTAAAATTAGCCTCCTCATATTTTGATTGTTTAAGCTCAACAATTAAATCTCTAGTTTCACTTGGTATAGCATGCCCTGGTTTACGACCTCTATTTTTATGGATAACGAACGCAGGTCCTTGTGTTACAACTCCTTTCTTTAACCTTATTACTTGGCGTTCACTGAGGTTTAAAAGCTCGGCAGCTTCCCTAATGGTTAATACTTTATCAATGGTTTGGTTAACAACCCTAAGCCTAGTTATTTCTTTTTGGGTCATATTAAATTTTTCCTTTCTCATACTGACATTTTAACAGAATAAATTTAATATGACATTATCACAGAATAACAACATAAGGGATCAAATCTTCCTTGACAAATATAATAAAAACAAATATTATAATATGTAGTATTAATTAAAGGAGTTTTATCATATGAGGCATAGTATTTTTAAATAACTATTAATAAAATAGAA
>JAAZLH010000064.1 GCA_012799415.1 Candidatus Epulonipiscium sp.
CCACTAGATGAAAACAGATGGATTGAGCAATTTGGTTGTACAGCTAGCTATCGGCAGTTTCGTGAGGGAGTTAGGAACTATTACAAACGACATTTTCCCTTAACTCCAGAAGCACGGGCTGTTAGGCAGTTAAATCCAGGGAATGGAACGGTTAGTCGTGTATGTCATGATCCTCGAGTTGCAGTTGCCGTATTAAATGAAATGATTGCTCCCTTTCTCATGAGTGGACGACTTACAGTGATGATGGAACATAAAATTAAAGAAGTAGAGACGGAAGGAGATCATGTACGAGCAGTAACAGTGACCAATCTCAGAACTGGAGATGATAAAATACTTACTGCACCTTATTTCTTAGATGCAACAGAATGTGGAGATCTCTTACCTTTGGCAGGGGTTGAATATGTTACAGGTTCAGAATCCCAAAAAGATACTGGTGAAATTCACGCCCTCGAAGGAGAAGCAGATCCTTTAGATATTCAATCGATTACTTGGTGCTATGCGATTGATTATATGGAAGGGGAAGATCATACCATAGAAAAGCCGGCTCAATATGAGTATTGGAAAAACTACCGCATTGATTTCTGGCCAGGTTCCTTATTAAGTTGGGGAAGTTCTCATCCCATTACCAATGAACCAAGAGAGCATACCCTTTTTCCAGTAGATGATCGGCATGCTTTATGGACTTATCGTAGAATTGTAGATAAAAATAATTTTGTAGAAGGTACTTTTGACCGTGAAATTACCATTGTAAACTGGCCGCAAAATGATTATTGGGTAGGGCCTATTTATGATGTTAGTGAAGAAGAAGTTAAAAAACATTTAGAAGGTGCAAAACAGCTTAGTTTATCCTATTTATATTGGATGCAAACAGAAGCGCCAAGAGAAGATGGAAAAATAGGATACCCAGGTCTCCGTCTTAGAAAAGATGTAGTAGGAACAGAAGACGGCCTTGCTATGTATCCTTATATTAGGGAATCCCGTAGAATCCAAGCAGAATATAGAATCTTAGAACAAGATATTAGTCCAATCGCTAGAACCAATGGGGTAGCGAAAAAGTTCCATGATAGTGTAGGGATTGGTCATTATAGTATGGATTTGCATCCTAGCACAGGGGGACGAAACTACATCCATATGTCATGCTTACCATTCCAAATTCCTTTAGGTAGCTTAATTCCGGTTCGAATGGAAAATATTTTACCAGCCTGTAAAAACATAGGGACTACTCATATAACCAACGGAGCATATCGCTTACATCCTGTAGAATGGAATATTGGAGAAGCGGCAGGAATGTTAGCTGCTTATGCAGTGGAAAAAAACTTAACCCCTAGAGGAATTCGAAATACATCAAAGCATTTAGAAGATTTTCAGGAGATATTAAAAAAACAAGGTTTAGAATTAGATTGGCCCATTATTGGAAACTCTTATTAAAAAAAATAAGCTTGCATTTGTTGCAAGCTTATTTTTTTTAATAACTTTTCTTTATTCTAGATGTTTATTAAATTCTACACTGCTCAAACTCAGTGTTTACAAGAAACTTTTTAAAAATCTTCAACTTTTTCTTTCATGAAAGAAGAGAAGGAAATCAATAGATTTACACAGAAAACCAAGGGTGATATAGTGAGATCGTACCAAACAAAACATGAAAGACTAAAAAGAGGGAGGAAATTTTATGTACAACAAAGGTCAAAACAAATGGAAAAAGATTATTAGTTTGACTTTAGTAATCGCATTATTTTCCACATTATTAATCGGTTGTGGTAAAAAGACACCTACGCCAGACACAGGGGGGACACAAACAGAAGATAAGGGTACAACGACAACAGATGATAAAAAAGAGGAACCTAAAGAAGAAGGTCCTGATTATGGAGATACAGGCGGTATTACTTTACCTTTAACAGACAAAGGTGAAACGATTAAAATGCTAGTTCCTACAGGAGTACTTGATTTAGAGAAAAAGTTTGTTTTCCAAGAATTATCTAAAAGAACAGGTTTAACATTAGATATAGAAGAAGTTCCAGAGTCTGCTTACGCTGAAAAATTCAAAGTAATTTTAGCATCTGGAAAACTACCAGATATTATGCTAACAGGTGCATATAAAGAAATTAATAAGATTGCAGAAGAAAGTGGAGCTTTTGTAAATATCTTAGATCATCTTGATATTTTACCTAACTTCCAAACAGTTTTTGTAGACAATCCAGAGGCCAGTTGGGCATTAAAATCCTACTCTTCACCTGAAGGTAAAATGTATATGTGGCCTAAATACAACTCAGAGCGAGTAGTTAACCATGGATACTTATATAGAAAAGATATTTATGACAAGCATGATCTTAAAATGTGGACAACAACAGAAGAGTTTTACGAAGGACTTAAAAAATTAAAAGAAATTTATCCAGATTCAACACCTTTTGTGAGCAAATTGAAAGAAACACTTTTTAACCGTATGGCTTATGGATGGGGAATTACCATTCCAGCAGCAGGTGGTAAAGATGTTACCTATTATAATGAAGAAGAAAAGGTTTGGAAAGCATCTGTTACTTCACCAGAATTTAAAGAAATGTTAGATTTCATTAAAAAATTATATAATGAAGGATTATTAGATCCAGAATTCCTAACAGATACTCAAGAAAGCTGGTCTGGGAAAATGGCTCAAGACGGTAAAGGTTTTGTAACTTTTGACTGGGTAGGACGAATGGATATGTTTAGAGAGCAAGTAAAAGAGACCAATCCAGACTATGATTTACGATATGCTTTGCCTGTAGGACCTGTAGGAAAATGGTTAACTCTATCTAGAGTATCAGGGTATGGTGTTGCTATTGCAGATAACAAAAACAAAGAACTATCCTTAAAATTAGTAGATTATTTAACCAGCCCTTCTGGTGCAGAGTTAATGACTATGGGGGTAGAAGGTGTTACTTTTGTTAGAGAAAGTAATGGAACAATCACTTATCCAGAGTTAGCAGATAAGGAAACCATCAGTATTAAAGATCTAGAAGAACAATATGGAATGTTTACAGATGGAAGTTACCTAAGAATGGCAGACGACTGCGTATACTTTGACTTATCTGAAAGAGAGCAAGAAGCTGCTGATATTATGGTTGCAAATGATCGATTAGCAGTCAATGACCCGATTTTAAAATTCACAGCTGAAGAAGAAGAAAAAATCAATGAAATTTCTACACCAATTGCAACTAGTGCATTAGAATTCGCAACTAAATATGTTATCGAATCATCTTATGGAGATGCACAATGGGAAGCATGGGTGAAACAAGCAGAAGGACAAAATATCCAAGAAGTAGTAGATATTTATAACCAAGCACAACAAAGATTCAATCAACAATAATTTTAGTAGATCTTTATAAGTAAATAGAACAAAGATACAGTCAATAATTATTAGTTTGCAGGATATGTATATCATACAAGTGACTCCGTAGTTCCTTCACTAGCTATGATATACATCCTGCTTTACAATTTTAAATTTGAAAAATTATGGGAGGTGTGAAAATGATCATAGCCAAGCCCCAAAAACCAAGCTTGATAAAACGTGTGAAACGTGATTGGCAGTTGTTGTTAATTTTACTACCAGGCCTTATTTTTTATATTATTTTTCGTTATGGGCCCATGTATGGGATGATCATTTCTTTTAAAGATTACAGTGTATATAAAGGTATTATCAATAGTCCTTGGGTAGGGCTTAAACATTTCAAACGTTTCTTCGGAAACCCAGATTTTTTTAGATTGTTTAGAAACACATTTATGTTAGGTATGACAACGTTAATATTTTCTTTTCCATTTCCTATTATTTTTGCAGTATTGCTAAATGAAATTCGAAATATAAAGTTTAAGAAAGTAGTACAAACAGCTAGCTATGTACCCTCTTTCTTATCTATCGTTATTATATCTAGTATGATTATAGACTTTTTATCTCCAGGACACGGAATTATCAACCAAATTATAGCAGCTTTAGGATTTGAAAAGATTTACTTTATGATTCGACCAGAATGGTTTCGAACGGTTTATGTAGCTTCTGAAGTTTGGTCAGGGATGGGTTTTAATGCCATTCTTTTTATTGCTGCTATTGCAGGTATTGACCCACAACTATATGAAGCAGCTGAATTGGATGGATGTGGAAGAATAAAAAAAATGTGGTATATTACAGTTCCAAGTATACTACCTACTATCGCCACTCTATTTATTCTAAAGTCAGGATCCGTATTTAGAATTGGATTTGAAAAAGTATTACTTCTATACAACCCAGCAACTTATGAAGTAGCCGATGTATTTGCAACGTATGTTTATCGACAAGGATTAGTAGATATGAACTATAGTTATGCAGCAGCCGTAGGATTATTTGAATCCGTCGTAGCATTGGCCATGTTACTAATTGCCAATACCCTTAGTAAAAAACTTAGTGAACAAAGTATATGGTAGGAGAGAGCGCAGATGAAAAATAAAAAATGGACCTTATTCGATTATGTCAATACCCTCATTATGATCGGGGTCTTGGTGATCACGCTATATCCTTTTATATATGTCATTTCTATATCTTTCAGTGACAGCAGTTATATTCTCCAAAATCAAGTGAAATTTTATCCACGGGGATTTAACTTAAAAGCATATAAAATGATATTTGAATCCCCTAAAATACCAAGAGCCTATTTAAACACCATTATCTATACAACTTTAGGGACTTTAGTCAATGTGTTTTTAACAGCCATCACCGCATACCCTCTAGCTAAAAAAAATCTAGTTGGCAAAAAAATATGGATGACGATGATTATTATCACTATGTTCTTTAGTGGAGGTATGATTCCGAATTTTATCATTGTACAACGTTTAGGTATGATTGACACAATTTGGGCTATCATTATTCCCAATGCTATATGGACCTATGAACTCATTATTACCAAATCATTTTATGAATCTATTCCTGATAGTTTGTATGAATCTGCTGTTATTGATGGAGCCTCAGAATTTAGAATCTTATTCCAGATCTTTCTTCCGCTATCTAAAGCATCTTTGGCTTCCATTACTTTATTCTATGTGATGGGGCATTGGAATAGCTTCTTTATTCCAATGATCTATTTAAATGATATGAAGAAATATCCACTCCAAGTAGTATTACGGGAAATGCTTATTTTTGATACAGCCAGAAGATCAGAATCATTAGGAGATTATGCAGCTTTGACTCCAGAGGCATTAAAAAATGCAGCTATTTTTGTATCTATTTTACCTATATTAGCCCTGTATCCTTTTATGCAAAAATATTTTGTATCAGGAGTTATGTTAGGATCTGTGAAAGGGTAAGAATTTTATGGTATAATAGGATGAAACCAATGATTATATGATAAGGAGTAGAAGGGATGAAAAAGAAGACAGTTGCAGTCATTACAAGACAAGAAAGTGATTTCTTAGCATTGTTGAAAAAAGTATCAAATGTCAGTATTATGCATCCAGGCAGTATTTGCAAAGAAACTCTAGATCAAAGTGATGCCATTGCCATTTTAGGTGGCACTCATGAAGAACCTATTGTATTTGGAATTCAAGAACGGGTATGGATTGAAGAACAAATTCAACAAGGGAAAAAAATATTTAACGAATATACCAAAAGTCTAGGGCATACCTATGCCCCAGAGCCTGAATCTACTAGAAAAGTTCGTCTAGTATTCTGCGGAGAAGACGATTCTATTGCAGAATTAAAAAAAGGGGATATTCTAGAAGACCAATGTAATATGGCTCTAAAGTTTCATGACATTACTTGTTCCCATAATATTCCTATACTCCAGTATATTGATAAAATCGCTCATGATCATATTTTAGACTTTAATGAAGAAGAGAATTTAGTCATTTCTGATCGGGGGCTTTGGTTTGACAATCCTCAAAACTTACTGATCTGTTCTTTTCGTATTTCTAACTTCATTAGGGCTCGCTTTTCTCCAGTAGATCGCTGGAAGAGATTAGTTCAGTATCTCTTGCATTGGTTAACAGAAGTAGAAATAAATATAGAAGATATTCCATCTTATTATCATGTTAAACCTTATAGAGCAGAAGAAAATTTAGAAGAAAGAATTGAAGAAAGCATTCAAAAGGCAATGGATTGGTATAAAAATATCAATATTCTAATTGATGAAGGACGAGGTGGCGTTTTAGAAGGGCTGGCAACAGAAATTTATCCAGATGGGACACAACGTCTACTTAGTGATGTTCGGGCAGATTGTACTGGAGAAGTATCCATGGCCTATTTTATGAATTATTTACGTACAAAAGAGGAATCATATTTAAGAACATCTGATCAATTGGCCAAAGCTTGTTTTGATTTATTTCAGATTAAAGACCATCCTTATTTAAAAGGAATGATGCGTTGGACAAACATTGGGTGGGGCATTTGCTACCAAGATGATGTAGCTAGAGCTATTATTCCAGAGTTATTAAAAGTTTTTTATACAGGGACGAGAGAACATTTAGATGATTGTGTGAATGCCCTACATTTTCTTGTAAAAACCACAGGAACAGATGGGACTCGGGTTTTTAGAACGGATAATATCGACTTGTCACCAGAAAAAATAGAAAAACTAGGTTCTACACCAGGGAATCATCCAAGTACCCATTATAATGGATTTTACTTAGCCGCCCTTTTATTAACCTATAAGCTTACAGGTATAACAGAATTTAGAGAAGTAGGTATTAAAGGATTAGAAACAATTATGTCTGTGTATCCAAATACCATACGAGAACATAGTGAGACTCAAGAATTGTGTAGGCTTATTCTGCCTTTATCTTGGCTCTATTGGATTACCAAAGAAGAAAAGCATAAAGGATATTTATATCAAGTTGTGGAAGATTTACAAAAATATAAACATAGTACAGGTGCTTATATAGAATGGGATAGCGGTTATCAAGCAACTCGAAATGGAGATAATAGAGACGAAGAAAGTTCTTTACTTAGTGAAAATGGAGATCCAGTAGTTGACCTGCTTTATTCACTGAACTGGCTTCCTATGAGCTTTATGCAAGCTTATTTTGTAACAAAAGATCCTTATTTTGTTACTTTATGGGAAGAAATTTCGTCTTTTATGATTTCATGTCAAATTCATAGTGAAGATAAAAAAATTCATGGTGCTTGGGCTAGAGCCTTTGATGTAGAGAAAATGGAAGTATACGGGCTTTCTAAAGACTTAGGCTGGGGTCCATGGGCCATTGAATCAGGGTGGACCATGGGAGAAATTACAGCAGGACTCACCATGGGCCTATTAAAAGAAGAATTACAAAAACATTATCTAAAATAAAAAACTCAATAAACATACAAAACACCTTGAATGTAGTCCACGGACTTTTGAAGGTGTTTTGTTGTCTGAAAAAAAGGAGGCAAAAAATGAGTCAATACAGTCTTTTTGAGATTGTTGGTCCCATTATGATTGGACCTTCTAGTTCTCATACGGCAGGTGCCGCAAAATTAGGATACATGGCAAAAAAGATTATTGGGGAGCCTATTCAAAAGGTATCTTTTTATCTACATGGTTCTTTTGCAAAAACTTATAATGGTCATGGAACAGATAAAGCGTTATTAGCTGGTGTTATGGGCTGTCACCCTGATGATGAACGAATAAGAGATGCTTTTCAAATGGCCCAAGAACAGAAACTGGATTATGAATTTATTGAAGCAGATCTTGGAGATGTCCACCCTAATACGGTTAAAATAAAAATGACAACATTGCAAGGAGAGGAATGGGAAATTACAGGATCGTCTATAGGCGGTGGGAAAATAAAAATAATAAGGATTAACAATATGGATGTAGATTTCCAAGGAGAATATACAACGCTAATTACTTATCATATTGATCGTCCAGGTATGGTTGCAACAATTACAGCTACACTAGCCAAGTATAAAATTAACATTGCCTTTATGAAACTTTTTCGAGAAACAAAAGGATCGAAAGCAATTTTAATTTTAGAAACAGATGAAGATATTGAGAAAGAGGCTGTAAAAGAAATTAGAGAGTATCCCGATGTTTTGGTGGCAAAGGTAATACGACCTATTTAATTTTACATTGGAATATAGAAAGGAAAGTGAATATGGAATTTAAAACGGGAGCTGAGTTACTAGAAATTTGCAATATCAAAAATTGTAAGATTTATGACGCTGCCATTTTTCAAGAAAGTAAGTTATATGGGATCTCTAAGGAAGAGATTTACATCCAAATGAAGGCGCAGTTATCAGTTATGCGACATTCAGTTGAAGAAGGCCTGTCTGAAGAAAGAAAAATGGTAGGGAAAATAATAGGTGGAGAAGGAAAAAAAATAAGAGATAGAGAAAAAAATATAAAACCTGTCTGTGGTCATACTATGGCTAAAGCCATGAGCTATGCCTTTGCAACAATGGAGACCAATGCTGGTATGGGTAAAATTGTAGCTGCACCTACAGCAGGATCCTGTGGGGTTTTACCAGCTATACTACTGAGCATTGAAGATAGTCATCAAGTTGAAGAACAAGTATTGCTACAGGGTCTTATTACTGCGGGTGCTGTTGGATTAATTATTGCTAAAAATGCTACATTGTCTGGTGCAGAAGGAGGATGCCAAGCAGAAGTAGGATCTGCAGCAGCCATGGGAGCAGCAGCTATTGTTGAGATGATGGGAGGAACACCGGCACAAGCATTACATGGGGCAGCCATCGCCCTTAAAAATTTAATGGGCTTAATCTGTGATCCTATAGCAGGTTTAGTAGAGGCGCCCTGCTCTAAGCGAAATGCCATAGGAACAGCAAATGCTCTTATTTCAGCAGAGATGGCTCTATCTGGTATAGAGAGTGTAATACCTTTTGATGAAGTAGTAGCGACTATGTATCAGGTGGGGAGAATGCTACCATGTGCTTTACGAGAAACAGCAGAAGGGGGAATTGCTATTACACCAACAGGATTAAAGATAAAAGAGGAAATTTTTCAATGAAATAAATGACAGATTTATTACAGTTTCATTTCAAATAGGTTTTTACCTTTCACAAACCATCAAAATTTGATATAATTTTCCGTAGAGAAGGTTTATTGTAAACTAATAAAAGACAAAAGTTGCTACGGATGAACGAACGTTTTCTATAGATAGAGAAAACAAGGAGGAAAAAAGATGGTAAAGAAGTTTCAATTGTGGAAGGTAAAAATTTTTTTAATTATTCTATTAACATTTACTTATTCTAATATCATTTTATGGGGTGCACCGGCTTCTCAATCTCTACAATTACGTTATGGTGGAAAAGATATTACATATACAAGTCCGCCTACGACCTTAAAAATAGATGGACAGACCATCATTCCAGGGGCAATGCCTCCTGTGATTATAGATGGACGAACTTTGGTTCCTGTACGAGAAGTTTTTGAGCAACTAGGTGCTAGTGTTGGGTGGGATGATCATACGCAAGAGATCACAATCATATGGGAAGATAAGTTTATTGTACTTCAAGTAGATAATCCTATGGCTATGGTTAATGACAATGTTCAGACAATGGATGTCCCACCAAAATTGATTACAAATAAAGAGTTAAATATAACGAAGACCATGGTTCCTTTCCGATTTATTACGGAGACCTTTGGGTTTGAGAATATATGGGACCCAGAAAACTACATTGTTAATGCCATTTCACCTCAGGTCACCATTCCAAAACCAGAAGAGCAAGATCCTGAAATACCAAATCCTGAAGTAATAGATCCTAAAGAGGAAAACCTAGAAGATAAAGAGCCAAATCAGCAAGGGGAGTTTGATATTGTAATTCCAGATCAAGCGATTATTCCGCCTTCTCCTCCTGTTATCAGAGAAGAACATCCAACAACGGCAATTACGAAAGTAGAAGTTCCTCAAAAAATTCAGGGAAATGCAGAAATAAAAATCCATGGAACAG